>CAXTNS010000414.1:0-6328 GCA_964245465.1 uncultured Thermoanaerobaculia bacterium | reverse complement strand
GCACCACTTCCACGGGATCCGTCAGCCGGAACACCCGCCCCTTGTTCTCCCCCACCAGCCGGTGCCCCTCCGGCTCGTAGCGGTAGAAGTCGTCCGCCATCGTGCGGATCGGCACCAGCCCGTCCACGAAGTAGCCGTCGAGTTGCACGAAGAGGCCGAAGGGCTGGACGCCCGTGATCCTCCCCTTGAAGGTCTCGCCCACCCGGTCCGCCAGGAAGCGCACCTTCTTCCACTGCAGCAGGTCGCGCTCCGACTGCTCCGCCCGCTTCTCGGTGGTGCTGGTGTGCTCACCCATCACCGGCAGCCGCTCGGGGAGGCGCGAGCGCTCCGCCTCCTTCTCGGCCCGGCCGTGGAGCAGCGCCTTCAAGCGCCGGTGGACGATCAGGTCCGGATAGCGCCGGATGGGCGACGTGAAGTGGCAGTAGTAGGGCGAGGCCAGCGCGTAATGGCCCAGGCACTGGGGATCGTAAAAGGCCCGCTGCATCGTGCGCAGCACCACGGAGGAGACGAAGTGCTCCTCCGGCTTCCCCTGCACCTCCTTCAGGACCTCATGGAGCGCCGAGGGGTGGAGGTTCTCGGCGTCCCCCTTGAGGGTGATCCCGAACGTCTCCAGGAACTCCCGCAGCTCCTCCACCTTCGGCGGCGTGGGCGCGCCGTGTACCCGAAACAGCGCCCCCACGTTCCGCGTCACCAGCTCCAGCGCCACCGCCTCGTTGGCCGCGATCATGAATTCCTCGATGATCCGGTGGGCCACGTTGCGCTCCTCGGGGAAGATGCCCACCATGACGCCGTCCGTATTGAGCACCACGTCCCCCTCGGGGAGGTCGAAGTCGATCGAGCCCCGCACGTTGCGGGCGTGGTGGAGGATGCCCATCAGGTGGTGCATCTCCCGCAGCATGGGCAGCACCGGCCCGTACTCGGCCGCGTCGTCCGGGGCGGGCTCCTCCAGGATGCGCCGCACCTCGTTGTAGGTCATCCGGCGCGTGCTGCGGATCACCGTCTCGGCGAAACGGGTGCGAAGCACCGCGCCGTCGCGGTTGATGTCGAGGAAGACGGTGGTGGTCAGCCGCGGCACCTGGGGGCGGAGCGAGCAGAGGCCGTTCGACAGCCCCTCGGGCAGCATGGGGATGGCCCGGTCGGGATAGTAGACGCTCGTGCCCCGCCGGTAGGCCTCGAGATCCAGCGCGTCCCCTTCCTTTACATAGTGGGACACGTCCGCGATGTGGACGCCCAGCCGGAACACGCCGTCCGGCAGGCGCTCGATCGACACCGCGTCGTCGAAGTCGCGGGCGCTCTCGCCGTCGATGGTGATGATGGTGCGCTCCCTCAAGTCCTCCCTCCCCGCCCAGTCCTCGGGCCGCGGATCGGCGGGGAACCGCGAGGCGGCCTCCAGGACCGCGTCCGGGAAGTCCTCCGGGATGTCGTAGTGCCGCAGCACCACCAGCACGTCCACCCCCGGCTCGTTCGGATTGCCCAGCACCTCAGCCACCTTCCCTCGGGGAGGACGGCCGGCCGCCGGCCGCTCCACGGACACCACCACGTAGTGATCGTCCGGCACCCCGCTTCCGCCCTCGACCGGCAGCTCGATCGAGACCTTGGGATCGAACGGCACCAGCCACCGCGCCCGCCCCTCGGTCGACAGCGTGCCCACCAGCGTCTGGTGGCGGGGTGAGAGGACCTTCACCACCGCCGCCTCGGGCAGCCGGCCCGTCCACGGCTGGGCCTTGCGCGCCAGGCGGCGGACCAGCACCCGGTCGCCGTCCTGCGCCTTCTTGAGATTGCGCTGGCGCACGAAGAACTCCGGCTCCTCGCGGAAGCCCGGACGGATCAGGGCGTCCCCTTCATCCAGAAGCTCGACCACTCCCACCGTCCCCTCGCTGTGCCGGGGCGCGTACCAGCGCCCGTCGTCTTCCACGGCCCGGCCCTCGGACAGAAGCGTCCGCAACGCCCGGTCCAGCTCCTCGGGGGTGATGTCCACCTGCCGGCGAAGCCGTTCCTTCTCCACCCCGTCCCGGCCGGCTTCTTCGAGCCGCGCCGCGACGTCCTGCCTCAGGAGCCCTTCGGCGCCTGCAAATGAGATTGACATGTCCGCTGTGTCTCCCTAGAATCACGACCGCGCTGCGAAAGTGGCGGAATTGGTAGACGCGCAAGATTCAGGATCTTGTGGTCGCAAGGCCGTGGGGGTTCGAGTCCCCCCTTTCGCACCATCCCTCTTCTCGAATCCCAGTACAGGTTATACGACGTTCCCGGTGGGGAGCGGTGCGCCCGCAGGCGCCAGCCTGCCGTAGAAACAAGGACCGCAAGGACACCAGGGACCTCAAGAACGGGCAACACGCCTTTCATCACGCGTCGTTGACGTCCTTGTTATCCTTGGTGTCCTTTTTGTCCTTGATTCGGCCAAAAAGGCGTCACCCCGCCCGCCGCGATGCCACCACCGACCGCAGGGGCACCACCGACTCCAGCCCGGCCGCTGACCGGATCGAGGTCCATGGCATCCCCCGCAGCAGCTCGCGAAAGCGGGGCACGAACCCCAGCCGGCCCGTCTCGTGGATGAACCGGGCGACTCCGTGGAGGCGCCCCGGCGTGGGCCGGCCCGAGATCTCCCAGGGATGGCCCACCGCCACCGGCAGGCCTCCCTCCTCCGAATGGTCACAGGCGGCGCGGACCAGCCGCTCCGGGTTGACGAGCCGGCCCGTCCAGCTCCCCGCCGGCAGCCGCAACGGCCCCCCGAAGGTGAGCGGCGGGAACTCCAGGAGATCCCAGGCCTTTCTGTCCCACCGCAGGCGAGAGGCGAACCGCGGATTGCCAGGCCGTCCCGCCAGCGGACACGGCGTGAGCGAGCTGTCGTAGAGGAACCCCGCCTCGGCCACGATGGGGAGCCGCGAGCTGCCCAGGCTCCTCAACGACCATTCCGGCGCCCGGAATCCCAGCACGGGCTCCCCCACCACGTCCTCCAGCAGGTCCTTGGAGCGTTCGACGTCCGACCGGAAGGCCTTCAGAGAGCGCTCACAGGCCCGCAGATGGAGATACCCATGGCTCGCCACCTCGTGCCCGGCCCGGACGATCTCCCGGATGCGCCCCGGCAGCCGCTCCGCCACCTCCCCCAGCACGAAGAAGGTCGCCGTGCAGCCGGCGCGGGCCAGCATGCCGAGCAACTCGGGCAGCAGCCAGTCCAGCTCATCCGGCAGAGGCGGCCGGTCCGCTGGATTTACATAGTCCGGCACCAGGCAGGTGTGGTACCACTCCTCGACGTCTACTGTCAGGGCGGAACCGAACGGTCCCGCCAACCGCACGACCCGCGGAGCTTCAGGGGGCATCCTTTCCCTCCAACGCGGTGAAGCTTATCCGTGTGCCCGGGGTGCGCTCCGGGGATGAAACTTGGCGGTATTTCTTGCACGCAACGTGCCGAACCGGGGGGCAGACGTGGCTGCGGAAGCTCCGGACAACGTTTCATATGAACTTGATACCTTTTCATAGGAAAGGGTGAGCCTGAAACCTGGAGAGGCCTCCGTTTCATAGGGGCGGAACAACAAAATACCGGAGCGAACGTTCCGCCGGGGCCGGCGAAGCTCTTTTTCATATGGAATGGAGAAAATTTCATAGGAGATGGCAAGCCAGTGAGGCCTTCAGGAGACTCAATGGGAGGTTTTCAAGCTCCGCCGGAGCCGTTTGGTCCGCTTTTCCTATGAAATTTTTTGGTTTTCATATGAAAACAAGAGTAGCCGGCGGCTTCCTGAGCCCCTTTCATATGAAAACGACTACTGACCCTATGAAAACAGGCGTTCAGCGGGCTTCAAGGCACTTTTTTTATATAATCTTACCAAGATTCCATATGAAAAGGCTGTTCGTCCACGGCGACCTCGGTCACGCCACCCAAAGGGAGGCGTACCAGCCTCCTCCGTAGAGACAAGGCTGGCACCCGGCTCCTCCTGAGGCAACCCTCAGCAGAGCCTACTCGTGTTCTCTCCTTTGAAGATTGTCTGGGCAGCTTGAAGCCGCCTATCCTCCAGGGTGCTCGGCGGTCCTTTGGAGCGAGCCGGCCGTACTGAGGCCTTCCGTCACCCAGATTCCGCTTGACTTCCGCCACCTTTCTTCTTAGAATCGGGAACGTAGACGTACCCGTTTTACGCGATCCGGAAGGGAGGTGCGCGGCTCCGAATCGGTTCCCCGGCAATCCCCCACACGCTGAGATCCTTGTCTTCGCGGGCCGGAATGGTCCGGCTCAGAAAAGAAACGGCCCGGAGTGAGCGCAAACTCACGTCCGAGCCTGACCACGCAAAGGAGAACAGTCCTATGCGCAGCTACGGCGATTCTACCCTTTCGTCTTCCCGCAACGCGTTTTCTCCTTCCTTCCTCCAGCGCATCGGTGAGCGCGACGAGCCCTTGACGTCCGGCGAGGCCGACGCGGCGGGACCCTGGCGCGTCCTGGAGCTGCCCGGCCAGGGGTTCGGACTCTTCCGTCTCGGCGAGGCCCCGGACCGGGGGCACCGTCCCACGGCCGTGTTCCGCGACCGCTGGCTCGCCCTGCTGGCTTCGGCCGTCCTCCCCAGCACGGGGCGGGACTTCGCCTTCCGTCTCGACAAGGAAGAAGGAAGCCAGGGCTTCGCCCTCTCCGATCTCGCGGGCGAGGTAGTGGGCCATCTGGAGCTGTTCGACGAGCGCCTGACCGACGCCCTGCACGTGGTGGAGAGCCTGCTGAGGTCCCCCGCGGCCCTGGCGAACCTCCTCGAAGCCGCCGGGCAGGTGGCTCTGGAACGGGCGGGGGCGGTGCTGGACGCGCGGGTGTAGGGTTCTCCCTCCCCTCCTCCCTGCGGTCCCGCCAGGGACCACCGTCGGTAGCCAGGGATTTCAATCCCTGGCGGGCGGGTTGCCCCTGGCACGGGTGGCACGGGCGCGGCCTGGAAAGAAGAGGCCGGCAGGGATGCCGGCGGTCCCAGGGAGACCCCCATCCCCCACCTTGTCTCCGTTCCTCGCTTGTGACATCCTTCACGAGCGCGGAGTCGTGCCCGGCGTCGGCCTTTTCCTGCCGGGATCTCCTGTTGGACACCGACTTCTGGAGGAACGTCCCTTGCCGGAGCAGTACTATCCTGTTCTGCTGGCCATGGGGATCGCGATTGCGTTGGGGGGCATCATCCTCATCGGCTCGTATCTCCTCGGCAAGCTGGCGGGCAATCAGCGCGGTGGCGCCATCAAGCGGACGACCATCGAGTCGGGCATGCCCATGCTCGACACGTCCCATAAGCGGATCTCGATCGCCTTCTTCCTGGTGGCCATCGACTTCATCGTCTTCGACCTCGAGGCCGCCTTCCTCTATCCCTGGTCGCTGATCCTGCGCGACGGGGGGTGGGAACTGTTCGCGGCCGTCATGGTGTTCATCTTTCTGATCCTGGTCGGCTACGCCTACGTGTGGCTGAAGGGCGGCCTGGATCTTCAGCCCGCGCGCGAGCAGCGCAAGGGCCTGAGACTTCATCTCTTATGAGCGTTCACGAACCGGCGTCCATGAAGCCTTCCGGCCCGCCGATGCGGGGCGGCGGCTTTTCCGAGGCGGCGCGGGCGGAGCTTACGGAGATCCGCACGCGCTACCCCACGGTCGAGGCCTCGCTGCTCCCGGCCCTCCACCTCGCCCAGCGCGAGTGGGGCGGCTGGCTGCCGGACGAGGCCATCGCGGCCGTGGCGGCCGAGCTCGACCTGCCGGTCGCCAAGGTTTATGGGGTCGTCACGTTCTACGACCTCTACCACCAGAAACCGGTCGGCCAGCACCGCATCCGCGTGTGCACGAACCTGTCGTGCCAGCTCCGCGGGGCGGAGGAGATCATGGAGGTCCTCGGCAAGGAGCTGGGCGTGGGCGAGGATGAGGTGACTCCGGACGGCCGCTGCTCCTACGTCCACTTCGAGTGCCTGGGCTCCTGCGACACGGCGCCCATGATGATGGTGGACGACGAATACCACGAGAACCTCACCCCCAACCGGGTGCGGAACATCCTGAAAGGTCTGAAGTAAATGGCTGCCTTTGAACGGGTCCTCACGAGGAACGTCGGCAAGCCCGAAGCCCTGACGCTCAAGGGCTACCGCCAGAACGGCGGCTACGCGGCCCTGGAGAAGGCGCTCAAGATGGAGCCCGACGCCGTCATCGAAGAGGTGAAGAAGTCGGGCCTGCGCGGGCGGGGCGGTGCGGGCTTCCCGGCCGGCCTCAAGTGGAGCTTCATCCCCAAGGGGAAGGACAAGCCCAAGTACCTGGCCTGCAACGCCGACGAGGCAGAGCCGGGCACCTTCAAGGACCGGCTGCTGATGGAGCACGATCCCCACCAGCTCATCGAGGGGTGCGCCA
>CAXTNS010000413.1:4888-6334 GCA_964245465.1 uncultured Thermoanaerobaculia bacterium | reverse complement strand
GATCACGAGCCTGCTGTTGACGGCGGTTCAGGCAATGGGGATCAGCATGCTTTTGGGAAGAATGACCACCCCCGGGGGAGCGCCACTGGTGATGAATCCGGGATGGGCTTTCCGGCTGATCACGATCGCGACGCTGACCGCCGTGACGGCGGCGGTGTACGTCCTGGGAAACGCGATCTCCGATTACGGGATTGGCAACGGTTTCGCCCTGCTGTTCGTGGTCCCCTGGGCCGTCAACCTCGTGGAGACGTCAGTGCCCTTGGGGATGGACGGCGTGGGAGGCTCTCTGGCCGCCGGAGCCGGGCTGCTCGGAGCCGCGGTCCTCCTGGGACTGCTCGTCCGCTTCTTCCGGGGGGGAGACGCCGCGCAGGTCCCCTCGTTTCCACAGAGCCTCCCTCCTTCTCAGGCCTTCTGGACGATCTTTTCCTGGACCGTGTGGCTGTGGACCCGAGACGGAGCCGCCCGCCCGGATCTCACGTGGGCTCAACCCGTGGCGGCGTTGGTCCTGATCCCCCTCCTGTCCTGGATCGGCTTCCATCTGTTCAGCAGCCGCTCCCGACTGGCAGCCAACCTGCCCGAGCAGGACGAGGTGCTGGACCGCCTGGCCGTCGCTCTGCGGCACCGGCTCCCGGCCTCTACGGCGCTGCTGGTCCTGGGCACCGCCGGCCTCCTGACCTGGAGCCATTTCCAGCCGATGACCGTCGTGGCCGGGATCGACTTCGCGAGACTGGTGATTGCCGTGGCGGTCGTTCTCGACGTCAAAGATCAATTCGTGTTCCTGCGAGAGCCCCAGAGCACGGCGCGCCTGGTTCAGCTCGACAACGTCCATTTCGCCTATCGCCTGCTGGCCCGCCTGCGGGAAGAGGAGGTCGAGTCCTTCGCGCGGGCCCTCCATTTCCGGGCCCTGTATTTCTTTCTGGCGCCGCTGGTCAAGATCGACGTGCTCGTTCCTCTGAGGCACCTCGGCCGGTCCCGCGAGATCCTGGCGGAGCTGGAGGTTGCCCGGGAGATCAAGGTGTTCTGATCCCCGTGACGTTTTCCCCGCTTCAACCGTATGCTCAGCGCCATGAGCGACCAGATCCGGGACCCCGACCTCGACCAGCTCGTCCGCCAGATCAACCGCCAGGAGAATCGTTCAGCGCCCGGAGAGGAGGAGGAGCCGGACCTCGCCTTCGAGCCCGTGGCCCTGGAAGCCCCTTCCTCCTTCCACCTCCGCCGGTCCGCCCAGGCCCTGGTGGCAGAGGGCGGGCCGCTCGACCGCCTGCTCTCCCATCTCGTCCAGAAGGCGGCCAGCGATCTGCTGCTGATCGCCGGGCTGCCGCCCGTCCTGCGGATCAACGGCCGGCTGGCGCGGATGGAGGATGTGGCCGCCCTGGAAGGGGAGGAGATCGGCCGGCTTTTTCAGCCCAACGTGGGCGCCAAGGAGCGCAAGGACCTGGAGGAGCG
>CAXTNS010000413.1:0-4878 GCA_964245465.1 uncultured Thermoanaerobaculia bacterium | reverse complement strand
GTCAACCTCCACCGCCAGCGAGGCGAGCCGTCGGCAGACATCCTTTCGGTGCCGTCCGAGATCAACACGCTCGCGAGCCTCAACCTCCCGACCATCCTGGGCGACCTGGTCAAGCCCAGCCGGGGCCTGATCCTGGTCTGCGGCCCCACGGGCTCGGGCAAGTCCTCCACCCTCGCGGCCCTCGTGGGTGAGATCAACCGCACCCGCACGAGCCATGTCATCACCATCGAAGACCCCATCGAATACGAGCACCGCTCGGTCCGCTCGATCATCGAGCACGTGGAGGTGGGGCGCGATGCCCGCACGTTCCACGAGGCGCTGCGGGCCTCCCTGCGCCAGGACCCGGACGTGATCCTGGTGGGCGAGATGCGTGACCTGGAGACGGTCGCGACCGCGCTGACGGCCGCCGAGACCGGCCACCTGGTGCTCTCGACCCTCCACACCAACGACGCCCAGCAGGCCGTGCACCGCGTCGTGGACGTCTTTCCGCCGGCCCAGCAGGCGCAGATCCGGCACCAGCTCGCCCTGGCCCTCCACGCCATCGTGGTGCAGCAACTCGTCCCCCGGGCCGACGGCCGAGGCCGCGTGCCCGCCGTCGAGCTGCTGCTCGCCAACTACGCCGTGCGCAACCACATCCGCAGCGACTCCCTCCAGAAGCTCTACAACGAGATCACCCTCGGCAAGCGCCAAGGCATGGTGGCGCTTGAAGAATCTCTGGCCCAACTCGTGCAGTCAGGCGCCGTCGACCTGGACGAAGCGCGGGTCCGCGCGAGCCATCCCGAAGCCTTCGAGTCGTTCGTACGCGTCTGAGCGGTGGTCGCCGTTTTCGGATATCGTAGACGGAGCCATGAGACCCATCACCGCCAGCGACCTCATGAACCCCGAGGTCCTCACGGTCCAGACCGGCATGACGGTACGGGAGCTGGCCTCGTTCCTGATCGACAACGAGATCAGCGGCGCTCCGGTGGCCGACGGGGAGGGCCGTCTGGTGGGCGTCGTCTCCCTGGCGGACATCGCGGCCGCGGCCACGGGGGAAGACCGCTCCGGCGAGGACGGCTCCGGCTACTTCGGGCTTGCCTGGGACGACAGCGTCGACGAGGAGGACGTCGAGGACCTCCCCCTGGACGGCATGCGCGTGGCCGACATCATGACCCCCCAGGTCTATTCGGTGAAAGAAGACGCCACCGTCTCCGAGATCGCCTCTCTCATGCTCAAAGGGCACCTCCACCGCCTCCTCGTCACCCGCGAGGACCGGGCCGTGGGGATCATCACGACCTCGGATCTGCTGGGATTGCTGGTGGGGGAGGATTAAACCCGAAGAATCCCCTCCTCAACCGTCCTTGACCGTCCGTGCCCGTCCGTCTTCTTCCCCCTCACTCCAGACTCTTCAAATTCGCCGCCGCCAGCGGATCCCCCGGCCGGATCTCCAGCACCCTACGCAGCAGCTCCCGGGCCTCGTCCTTGCGGCCGTCGGAGATCAGCAGCACGGCGAGGTCGTTCATCGCGGCCACGTGGCCGGGTTGGGCGGCCAGGGCCTGGCGATAGTCCTTCTCGGCCCCGGCGAGGTCTTTGGTGTTCATCCGTACCGCGCCCCGCAGATAGAGGAAGTCCGGATTGCCGGGCGAGGCGGCGAGGGCGTGCTCCGCGGCCTTCAGGGCCTCGCCGGATCGCTTGGCGCCGATCAGGGTGGTGACCTCCATCGCCCGCGGCCTCGGATCGGCGGGCACCAGGTCGATCTCCTGGCGGATCAGGCCGAGGGCCTCGTCCACGTGCCCCGCGGCGACCAGCTTCCTCGCTTCTTCGAGATTGCGGTGCGTCGGGTCGGCGCTGTTGCGCGTCTGTTCGTTCACCTTCTCCGTGTTCGGCTTCTCGCCGCTCTGGATCTCGCGCACCCGCGCCATGGATCTGGCCCCCTCCTCGCGTTTGCCGGAGGCGAGCTGGGCACGGCCCAGGAGCTGCCAGGCCTGGAGGTTCCCGGGATCGTAACGGGTCGCCTTGCCGAGCGTGTCGATGGCCGCGGCCCAGTCCGACGTGGCCACCAGGGCCTGGCCGTACTCGCGGGCGAAATTCGCCGCGAACCGCTGCTCGGCGGGATTGGCGGGCTCCTTGCCCAGCGCCTTGTCCGCGAAGGGTTTCAATGTCGCGACCGCCTCGGCGGGATTACCCGCCCGGTATTGGGCGCGGCCGAGCAGCAGCGCGATCGCCGCGTCGTCGCCGACCTTTCCCTGCAGCAGGGCGATGGCCTCGCCCGACTGGCCCATGGCGAGGTGGGCTTCCGCGAGATAGTGGCGGACGCTCAGGTCCAGAGCCGGAGGCGCCGTCTTGAGCAGGGGTTCCAGCAGGGCGATGCCCTCCCGAGGCTTCTGCAGGAGCAGTTGCAGCCGAGCCGAGAGCAGCCGGACGCGTGGATCGTCCTGGGGCAGCCCCGAGAGCAGCTCCTGGGCTTCCGGGGGCCGGTCCAGCTCGATGGCTCCGTACGCGGCCGAGATCCGTGCCTCCTGGTCCTCGGGATGGGCCTTGGACCAGGGAAGCAGCAGGCGGTAGCTCTCCGAGATCCGGCCCGTGCTGCCCTTGAGGAGCCCGAGGTCGCGGGAAGCGGGGGAGCCCGGCGCCTTCTCGACCGCCTTCTCCAGGTAGGCCTCGGCCTTCGCCGTGTCCCTGAGAGCGAGCGCCGCCCGGGCCGCCGTCTGCAAGATCACCGGCCCGGCCGCGCCCCCGTCCGCCAGAGGACCAAGCAGGGCCAGAGAGTCCTTGGGACGCCCGGCTTCGAAATACAGCGTGCCCAGGAGCGCCAGGGCCGCCGGAGGGGCACCCTTCTTCGCCCGCAGCGGCTCCAGCACGGCGATGGCGCCCTTGAGGTCCTTGGCCTGGTATTTCTGGAGCGCCTGGGTGACCTCGGGAGGCGGGGCCTGCGGGGCCGGCTTGGATGGCTGCGCAAGGACGGGGACGGCAAAAAGGAGAAGGATCGGGTACAGCCTTTTCATGGGAGGTCCAGTGTACACGGGGCGACGCTACAATCCCCGCCATGCCCAGCCGTCTCCTGCTCATCCTGGCCCTGGCTCTCCTCGCGGCCACTCCCTCTCCGTCTCTCATCACCCCCCAGGCCGCCGCCCTGCGCAACCTCGGCCTCGCCCAGCTCGAAAACGAGCGACCCGCCGAAGCCGCCGAGACGTTCCGCAAGCTCGCCCCGCTCACTCCGGCCGACCCGCTGCCCTGGGCCAACCTCGCCATCGCGGCCTTGCGGCAGCAGAAGAGCGAAGACGCCCAGAGCGCCATCGCCCAGGCCCTCGAAAAGGCGCCGGGCCGGGCCGACCTGCTGGCGCTCCAGGGTGACGTGCTCCAGTGGAGCGGCAAGGACGAGGAAGCCCTCGCCGCCTATCGCAAGGCCGCGGCGGCGGCTCCGGACCAGGTAACCATCCACTACTCCCTCTACCGCCAGGCCTTGCAGGTCTCCACCCCCGAGGGAGAGGCGGCTCTGGCCGACGCCTTGAAGGCCCTGGTTCGCCTGCGGCCGGAGAACCTGGTCGTCCTGCTCCAGGCGGGCCAGCGGGCCATCGCGGCGGGCGACCGCGCGGGCGCCACCCAGGCGTTCCTGCGGGTGCGGGAGCTGGCGGGCACGGCCTCGCCAGCCGCCACGGCCGCTCTGACGCCCTTGATGACGGCCCTTGAATCCGGCGAGGTGGCAAGCGCCCGGGTGCCCGCCCTGCGCCTCGAAAACGTGCTCCGGCCCACCGCGATCTTCCAGCAGAGCCTCCAGGAGCTGACGCCCGGCATCCTGAGCCTGCCCGTGGAGCGTTTCGCGTCGGAGCCGCCGCCGGCCTCCTTCGGAGACCCCGTGCCGGTGCGCTTCCAGGGGAGCTCGATCTCGAGCGGAGCGGCGTCCGGCCTGGCCGTGGGTGACTTCGACGGCGACGAGAAGATGGACCTCGCCTGGGTCCAGTCCGGGGAGACGCCGCGCGTCTCCGTGCGCCGGGGCGCGGGTGGGGACGCTCTCGCCGGTCCTGAGGCCGCCGGGATCACCGGCCTGCTCGCCGCCGACCTCGACAACGACGGCAAAACCGACCTCGTGGGATACGGGGCGAAGAGAACAGTTTTCTGGCGCGGCAAGGGGGATGGAGGATTTGAGGACGCAACCGCCGCGGCCGGTCTCGCCAAGGCGGGCACTGGCGCGGTCACCGCCGCCGCCGTGCTCGACTTCGACATCGAAGGGGATCTCGATCTGGCCCTGGCCGGAGAAGGGATGGAGATCTTCCGCAACGCCCTCCAGGGTCCCCTTGAACCCGTGGGCGGGCAGGTTCTGCCGAAGCTGTCTCTTTCCGGCATCCGGGACCTCGCCGCGAGCGATCTAGACCGCGACGGCGACCTCGATCTCCTCGTGGCCCACGATAAGGGGATCGCCTGGATCGACAACCTGCGCCAGGGGCGTTTCGGAGACCGTACCGTCGCCTCCGGGCTCGCGCCCAAACGCCCCGTGGAAGCCGTCGCGAGCGCCGATCTCGACAACGACGGCCGGCCGGACCTCGTGGCCGCGGGACCGGGCCTCTCCCTATGGCACAACCTGGGCGGGCGTTTCGAGTCCTGGACGCTGCCAGGACTGCCCCAAGGGAAGCGCTTCACCTCCGTCACGGCCTTCGACGCGGACAACGACGGCCGGCTCGACCTCGCCGTTGGCGGCCCGGAGGGGATCGTCATCCTCGGCCAGCGGGGCACCATCGCCGCACCGGCCTTCGAGGCCCTGCCCGCCGAGGGCGCGGCAAAGCCCGTGTCTTCCCTCGCTGCCGCGGACCTGGAGGGCGACGGCGACCTCGACCTCGCCGCGGCGGGGGAGTCGGGCGTCCTCCGGCTCGTCAACGAGGGCGGCAACAAGAACCACTGGCT
>CAXTNS010000412.1:1753-6340 GCA_964245465.1 uncultured Thermoanaerobaculia bacterium | reverse complement strand
ACGGTCTTCCACATCGACTTCTCGAAAGTGAACAAGGCGCGGCTCAAGGCCCGGGACGGTTTCTTCAAGAAGGAGGGCACCAAGCTCACCTACATGCCGTTCATTTTCAAGGCGGTCGCGACGGCGCTCAAGGCCCACAGGAGCGTCAACGCGGCCATCGACGGCACGAACATCGTCTACAAGAAGGACATCAACATCGGCATGGCCGTCGACATGGGCGCGCGCGGCCTGATCGTACCGGTGATCAAGAACGCCGACCAGTTGAGCCTGGTGGGCCTCGCCAAGACCGCCAACGACCTGGCCGACCGGGCGCGCGGCAAGAAGCTGAAGCCTGAGGAAACCCAGGGCGGCACCTTCACCGTCACCAATCCCGGTGTCTTCGGCAGCCTCTTCGGCACCCCGATCATCAACCAGCCGCAGGTGGCCATCCTGGGCATCGGCGCCATCGAGAAGCGGCCCATCGTGGTCGAGGACGAGGACGGCAACGATTCCCTCGTCATCAAGACCATGTCCTACTTCGGCATCTCCTACGACCACCGCCTGGTGGACGGCGCGGACGCCGACCGCTTCATGATCGATGTCAAGAAGGTGATCGAAGAGGGAACCTGGGACGAGCTGAACGCGTACGTCTAAGGCGTTCGCTTTCCTGATCGAAGCTTCGCGAGCCCGGGGAAACCCGGGCTCGTTATTTTTCAGGAGTTGACCGTGAGGACCTTCAGCCCTTCGATGTGCAGAAAGTGGCGAGGGTTGTGGGTGACGAGCGGAAGCTCATAGAGGAGCGCGGTTGCCGCAATCCAGGCATCGGAATCTGAAATGGGACGGCCCCGTTTGCACTTGATTCTTGCCCATTCCCGACTCATTGCAATCGAGTGGCGAAGCAGAGTATAGCCCCGGATATGCAGGTTGAGCTCCTCGGTTCTTCGGTCGCTCCAGTTGCGTTGAATGGGCCAGCGATAAAGCTCCGCGACGGTCATGAAGGAGATCGCGAGAGAGCGATCTTTCAAGATTTTCCAATAATCGGCAGCCAGGGAGTGTTTCTTGAGGATGTAGGATACGACCGAGGTATCAACAACAACCCACCTCACGCTTCATCCCAGGGCGACGGCCGGCGCCAGCGCTCCAAAGCCTCTTCAAAACCATCGTCGATCTCGTCCTCAGGCCATCCTCCAGCAAAGTCTTCGAAACGCTCTGCTGGACGAGTGCCCTGTTCTCGAGCCAACTCCTCAAGGGAGGGATAGTGCCAGAATTCGTTGGTTGCCAGATCGTCCTTCAGCTTTGGGATGGGCGTGGTGCACCTCCTCTCAGTCTCCAGTTTACACGCCAGCCCCCTTGCTGACAAGACCTCCCATAATTCCTCGGGGATACAAGTTCTCCTTTGAGGCGAGCCCCGGGGAGAGCCGGGCTCACCTCTCAATCGACGATCGATCGGTCCTTGGTCTCACGCAGGAAGAGAGTACCGATCACGACGGTCATCAGCGACACGACGATCGGGTACCACAGCCCGGCGTAGATGTTCCCCGCCCTGGCCACCATGGCGGTGGCCAGCAACGGCAGCATGCCGCCGAACCAGCCGTTCCCGATGTGGTAGGGGAGAGACATCGACGTGTAGCGGATTCTGGTCGGGAAGAGCTCCACCAGAAAGGCGGCAATCGGTCCGTAGACCATCGTCACGTAGAGGACCATGACGAACAGGATCAGGATCGTCATCGCGTAGTTGATCCGCGACTTGTCCACTTCCGCCGGATAGCCGGTCTGCGTGAGCGCCGCCTTGTACCGTTCCTCGTCCCAACCGGTGACCTCGGTCGAGCCGATGCGGGTGACGACGGTCTGCCCGGAGACCGCCGGCAGCGACTCGAAGGACAGCCCGGCCTTGGTGAGGAAATCCTTGGCCCGGTCGCAATCCGAGTAGACGGTTCCCGGTGTGACGAAAACGTGGAAGTTGCAGTCGCTCGCGGCCACCGTGATCGGGTTCGCCGTGGTGTACTCCTCGAGGGCCGGGTTGACGAAGTGGGCCAGACCCTTGAACAAGGGGATGTAGGTGAGAGCGGCGATCAGGCATCCCGCGAGGATGATCTTGAGCCGTCCGATGCGGTCCGAGAGCTTGCCGAAGAAGATGAAGAACGGTGTGGCAAGGGCCAGTGAAATCCCGACCACCGTATACGCGGTGAGGTAGTCGAGCTTGAGCGAGATGGTGAGGAAGAAGAGGGCGTAGAACTGGCCCGTGTACCAGACGACGCCCTGTCCGGCGGTCGCTCCGAGCAGCGCGAGCACCACGTACTTGTTGTTCGGATAGTGCAGGAAACTCTCCCGCAGCGGCGCCTTCGAGCCCTTACCCTGCGCCTTCATCTGGCGGAAGACCGGCGACTCCTCCAGCTTGAGACGGATGTAGACGGAGAAGATCAACAGCATGAGCGAGACCAGGAACGGCAGGCGCCATCCCCAGTTGGTGAAGTCCTCAGGTGTCAGGAGGCCACGGCACGTGCCGATCACGAGGAGCGACAGGAAGAAGCCCAGGGTGGCAGTCGTCTGGATCCAACTCGTGGCGGCGCCGCGCTCCCGGTCGGAAGCGTGCTCGGCCACATAGGTGGCCGCGCCGCCATATTCACCGCCGAGCGCCAGACCCTGGAGCAGACGGAGGACGACCAGGAGGATCGGAGCGGCCATGCCGATCGTTTCGTACGTGGGCAGCAGGCCGACGCCGAAGGTCGAGATGCCCATGACCACGATGGTCAGCAGGAACGTGTGCTTGCGGCCGACCAGGTCGCCCAGGCGCCCGAACACCACGGCGCCGAAGGGACGCACCAGGAAGCCGGCGGCGTAGGTGGCGAACGCCGCGAGCAGCGCCGCGGTGTCGTTGCCCTTGGGGAAGAAGAGAGCGGCGAAGAACGGCGCCAGCGTGGCATACAGGTAGAAGTCGTACCACTCGAAGACGGTGCCGAGCGAAGAGGCGAAGATGACCCGGCGCTCTTCGGACTTCGACACGAAAGGAGCCACGGCGTTTGCGGGGGCGGTCGTCATCATTCCCATCGCCTCCTGGACCGGAAGATCCTTGTCCTTACAACGGGGGTTGAATCTTACTACGGTCTGCTCGCATGGACTCCCCGCCGTCCCGGCTCGTACAATGAGAAGAGCTTGCGCAAGGAGGCGGCATGAGACGGACCGGTCTTGGATTCCTGCTCTGGCTGATTGCTGCCGGATGGGCCTCTGCCGAGATTCGTTTCCTGGATGACCGCGGCGAGCTGATCAGAAGTCCCCTCGAATCCTGTTTTCAGATGGACCTCCGGACGGAATGCGTCAATTCCAGTTCCAGCGATCCTGTCGAACCTCCTGGACGGTTCCTGCTCCTTCGCGTCGAGGGACCTGATCACGGCCCCATATCCCTCCGGTCCGAAGACCTTGAAGCCCGTGAGGACAGGCTCTTCGCTCGCGTTCCCCGAAAGGCCCTGCTCCAGGTCGAGAAACTGCCGGCGGAGCCGCTGACCGTCTCGGTCTACGACAAGCGGGCTCCTTCCTTTGACAAACCGCTGTTCAGCGCTAAGGGTGTGGGGCAGGATGGGATCAAGATTCCGGCGGGAGATTTCCTCGTTTCCCTCTCCTCGGGCCGCCAGGCGCCCGACCTCCATCTGCTGTCCGCACCGCCCGGGTCCGTCACCCGGGTTGAATACCGGTCGCGCCGGGGCTGGTCCCTGGTGTTGCGCTGCCGTGGCGCCAGGGATCGACAGCCTCTGTCGTCGTCCGTATCCCTGGAATCCGTCCTGGGCTATGACGCGCCGAACCGGTTGATCGAGGAGCAGAAGACCGGTGAGGATGGTCTCGCCGTCTTCTCCGGCCTCCTCGGCAGGACAGTCGATGCCGGGGTCCGCCACTCTGAATACCTCTCCCAGAAAGTCCAGGGCCTCTCCGCCGCTCCCGGATCTCTCGCTTTTCGGGAAGTTGTTCTGGAGGAAGGGGGACGGGTCCGCGCGAAGGTCCTGATGGACGGCCAGGGACAGGAAGGCGTTCGTTGTCAGGTCATGGATCCCCAGGCCGCTGATGAAAAGTCCAGGCAGCTTTATGAAGGTCTGACAGACCGGCAGGGGATCTGTCGCAGCCCGAAACTGCCGGCCGGTTCCTACCTGCTCTTCGCCAACCTTCCGGAGGAGCGTGGCCGTTTGAGCCGTACCGTGGTGATCCAGAACGGCTCGGATACGGAGGAGGAGTTTGCCCTTTCAAAAATCCGTCTCAGCGGCAAAGTCTCCCGCGGGAACGATCCCGTTCCAGGGTTCATGATCCGCGTCTTTGAGGTCAACGAGGAGCTTAACGCGCGCATAGGGGGGGGGAAGGGGCAGAGCCGGGAGGATGGGACGTATGAGATCGCCCTGTGGAAGCCAGGCCGGTACGGAGTGGTTCTTCTCGAGTCTCCCGAGGCCCGCGAGATCCTGGCCCAGAAAAGCTTTGTCCTCGAGGCTGGAAAAGAGGAGGAAACCGTCGATTTCTCCCTGGAGAGCGCCTCCGTTTGCGGCAAGGTCGTCGACGAGGCTGGAACTCCGATCGCCGCGGCGGACGTGGCCCTGCGCTGGAGCGGCGTGGAGCGCTGGGTCTCTTCGA
>CAXTNS010000412.1:0-1743 GCA_964245465.1 uncultured Thermoanaerobaculia bacterium | reverse complement strand
AACGAGCAGGGTGAGTTCGAATTCCTCCTGGAAGAAGAGGGGAGCGGAGATGTGAAGGCGGAGAAGACAGGATACCGGCCTTCTCAATTTCAGGAGGTCGCCTTGGCGGATGAAACCGAATTGCCTCCGGTCACGTTGGTCCTCGAAAAAGAAAAGCTTTTCAAAGGGACCTTGTCGTCCGCGGCGGGGGTGCCCGTGGCGGGAGGTTGGGTCGGGGCTTTGAAGAGCGTTTACGGAGACGAGCACATCGATCAACCCCGGGAGGGGCGCACGGACGCCAAGGGCAGGTTCGAGGTGGCGCCCATCTCCGGGGTCCGAAACCGCCTCTTCGCGAGCGGACCGGGCTGCCCCCTCTCCTTCTTCGACCCGCTCGACTCAGAGGGAGATCTCGCGCTTCGCTGCCAGGGCCAACCGGCGGTGCTCGATCTCACGCTGGTGAATTCCCAGGGGCGCCCGATTCCGAACGCCGCGTTGGTCCTGCGCCGGGAGAACGTCATTCTCCCGACAATCCTGCTCAATTTTCACCTGTCCTTCCTCGGTCTCCGCCCCCAGACGGATGCCTCCGGCCGGCTGGTGATTCCCAATCTGGCTCCAGGTGACTATGACGTCTTCCTCGCGAGCTACCAAGCCGAAGGCATGATCGAGGCCGGTTCACGGACCGGTTATCTCCAGTCCGTGCACCTGACTCCTCTGCATACCACGGAGCTTCAGCTCACGGTGGGGACGCAACCTTCCACGCAGCCAGGCTCGGGATTGTGAGGCTGCCCCCTGCACGTTCATGCGGCTTCCAGTGGTTCTTCCCGTTCTGCACAATGCTTTCTAACATGGAAGAAAGGAGACCCCATGAAGAGAGCAATGATCGTTTTCACATTGGCCCTGATCGCTGGAGTCTGGCTTTCCAATGAGGCGCTCGCCTGCGGCAGGCGCTGTGCCAACGTGGCGCCCGCCGGCTCGCCTCCCTGCCTGCGGTGTATCGAAGACGAATCCTCGCCGGCCGACTGCCGGAACAGCGCCGGAAGCTGCGGCTGCTTCTTCGTGCAATGCTTCGGCCTCTCCAAGGCTGCCGCCTCAGGGAATGAGGGCGAGGAGGCGGTGCTGGCGGGCATCTTCTCGGACGGTACGCAGCCTGTGGCCTGCTCGACGCTGCCGGCCGAGATCACCGATTCCGCGGCTGAGTAGGCACCGCCTCTCCGAGCCCGGGGATCTCCCGGGCTTGTTTCTTTCTATGAGCTGACTGTGAGGACTTTCAGTCCTTCGATGTGCAGAAAGTGGCGAGGGTTGTGGGTGACGAGCGGAACTCCATAGAAGACAGCGGTCGCCGCTATCCAAGCATCGGAATCCGTGATGGGACGGCCTCTTCTACACTTGATTTTTGCCCATTCCCAATTCATTGGCTCCGAATGGCGAAGAACGGTGTAGCCTTCGAGAAATTGCCGGAGTTCAACGATTCTCCTGTCACTCCAGTTGCGCCGAAAAGGCCATCAGTAAAGTTCCTCGACAGTCATGAAGGAAACGCCAGGAAGGCGATCTTTCAAAATTTACCAATACGAGGCAGCCAGAGAATGTTTCTTGAGAATATAGGAAACGACTGAGGTATCGACGACGACCCGGTTCACGCTTCATCCCAGGAGCCCGTCCGGCGAAAGCGCTCCAAAGCCTCCTCAAAACCATCATCGATCTCTTCTTCAGGCGTATCTGTTTACCGCCCTAGTGGCACCCTCTTCCCTGAGCTTGGCGCGCACG
>CAXTNS010000411.1:0-6407 GCA_964245465.1 uncultured Thermoanaerobaculia bacterium | reverse complement strand
TCGACCGCTTCGTCACCGTCACCCTGCCGCTCTCCATCGCCCTGTCGGGGCTGATCCTCAAGCCGGCCGGCATCGGCCTCAACACCCTGACTCTCGGTGGCCTCGCCATCGCCGTGGGCCTGCTGGTGGACGCGGCCATCATCCTCACGGAGAACGTCTACCACCGCCTGACCGTCGCGGGCGGCGGGATTCCGCGGAAGACCGTGGTGCTCGCCGCCGCCGTCGAGGTGGGCCGGCCCATCGCCTTCGCCACCTTGATCGTCATCGCGGTCTTCACCCCGCTCTTCGCCATGAGCGGCATCGAGGGGCGGATGTACCGGCCCCTGGCCGCGGCCGTGGTGGCGGCCATGGCGGCCTCCCTGGCCCTGGCGTTGACGCTGGTGCCCGTGCTCGCGGGTTGGCTGCTCCGCCCCACGTCCCCAGGCAAAGAGGAAGACGTGGCGCTGATCCGCCGAATCAAGGCCGTGTACGCGCCCCTGCTGGATCTCTGCATGCGTCGCGCCGGGCTCGTCCGGGTGCTGTCCCTGGCGGTCACCGTCCCGGCGCTGCTCCTGGGCTTGCGCATCGGCTCGGACTTCATGCCCCGGTTGGACGAGGGGGCCCTGCTCCTTCAGACCGTCCTGCCGCCGGAGGCCTCCCTGGAGGAGGTGGACCGCCGGAACCACCGGGTGGAGGACGTCCTGCGCCGCTTCCCCGAGGTGAAGGAGGTCGTGCGCCGCACCGGCCGCGCCGAGCGCACCGAGGACCCCATGCCCCATGTGATCTCGGACGTCCTGGTGGTGCTCAAGCCCGAGCGCTCCCGGCCCATCGAGGCGCTGGAAGGGGAGATGCGGGAGCGGCTGGAAAAGGTCCCCGGCGTGACCGTGCTCTTCACGACCCCCCTGGGCATGCGGATCGACGAAGGCCTGGGCGGCACCCCCGCCGACCTCCAGGTGCGGATCTATGGGCCTGATCTCGACCGGCTGGCCGGGCTGGCCGAGCAGGCCCGGGAGCTGATGGAGCCGGTCGAAGGGATCGCCGACCTCCGTGCCGAGACCCTGACCGGCCTCCCCCAGGTCCGGATCACCGTGGACCGTGAGGCCGTGGCCCGGGCGGGGCTTGCCCCGGCGGACGTGGTGGACGCCCTGCGCGTGGGCCTCGCGGGAGAGGAGGTCTCGCAGGTCTGGGTGGGTCAGCGGCGCTACGATCTCTTGGTGCGGCTGGCGGACGACCGGCGGAGCGATCTCGGAGCCCTCGGGACCTTCCTGATCGATGGCCGGAACGGCACCCGCGTCCCTCTGGGGCAACTCGCCAGGGTGGAGCAGGTCTTCGGCCCCGCCTCCATCCAGCGCGAAGCCGGGAGCCGCCGCATCGCCGTCGAAGCCAGCGTCGCCGGCCGCGACCTCGGGAGCACCGCCGCCGAGGTCCGCGAGCGCCTCTCCAAAGGGCTCAAACTCCCCACCGGCTACTTCTTCGACATCGGCGGCCGGGTGGAGAACCAGGCCCGCGCCCTGCGCTCTCTCGGCTTCGCCATCGCGGCGGCCCTGCTGGCGGTCCTGGTGCTCCTCTATCTGGCCCTGGGATCGTTCGCCGAGACGATGGTCATCCTCGCCACCCTGCCGGACGCCTTCGTGGGCGGCATCGTGGCCCTGTGGCTCGCGGGGGAGACCTGGAACGTCTCCTCGCTCGTGGGGCTGATCGGCCTCTTCGGCATCGCCGTGCAGAACGGCCTCGTGCTGGTCTCCCAGACCCGCTCGCTGCTGGCCGAGGGGAGGCCCTTCGAGGAGGCCCTGCGGGAGGCGTCGATCGGCCGCGTGCGGCCCAAGCTGATGACGGCGGGCACGGCCATCCTGGGTCTGCTGCCGCTCCTTGTCCTCAATCTCCACGGATCGGAGATCGAGCGCCCCCTGGCGGTGGTGATGGTGGGCGGGCTGGTGACCTCCACACTGTTCACCCTGCTGGCACTGCCAACTTTTTATCAATGGGTCCACCAGACGCGCGAGCGGCTCCGGAGACGATCGGCCTCTTGAATCGGTGGGAAAGGGATCTCGTTCCCACTATCCCTGGGGGTGTCGCGTCCCGGGAATACATTCCTTAGTTATAAGGCCGAGGCCGGGCCGGCCGGGGAGCGTTTCCCGCGGCTCAAACCCCCATGGGATCTGGAAAATTCAGTGAAAACAGGGCTTGCAACAGCGGATTTCCAGGTGTAGAGTTCCCGCACTGGACAATATAGACATAGATGCATTGGCGTCTTGACACGGGTGCCAATCCCTGGTAGCTTCCAGCGAAGCTTTAAGTAAGCACCCGTAAGTTGCCTTGAACGTTGGGCTTTGAGGAGTTCAAAGTGCTCTTCTCCCGTGCGAAAAAGGGTGTGGTGGGCCTCGACATCGGCAGCTCGGCGATCAAGATGGTGGAGCTGCGTGAGCGGAAGGGGGAGTTCTCCCTGCAGCGCCTGGGAGTCGAGCCCCTCTCCCCGGAGGCGATCGTCGACGGCTCGATCATGGACTCGTCTCTGGTGGTGGACGCGATCCACCGCTTGAACGACCAGACCAGGGTCAAGGGGACGAGCTACGCGACGTCGCTGTCGGGCCACTCCGTGATCATCAAGAAGATCCAGCTCCCGGCCATGTCGCAGGAGGAGCTGGCGGACTCGATCCAGTGGGAGGCGGAGCAGTACATCCCCTTCGACATCAACGACGTGCGCCTGGACTACGTGGTGCTGTCGGAAGGCGAGCCGGGGCGGGACAACATGGAGGTCCTGCTGGTGGCCGTCAAGCGCGACAAGGTCAACGACTACGTGTCGGTGATCAGCCAGACGGGCAAGACGCCGACCATCGTGGACGTGGACGTGTTCGCGGTGCAGAACGCCTACGAAGCCAACTACGAGCTCGATCCGCGCAAGGTCGTGGCCTTGATCAACATGGGCGCGGGGGTGACCAACATCAACATCCTGGCGCGCGGGGGGACGGTCTTCTGGCGCGACATCTCGTTCGGCGGCAACCAGTTCACGGAGGCGCTGCAGCGGGAGTTCAACCTGTCGTTCCAGCAGGCCGAGGGCCTGAAGCAGGGCGAGTCGGTGGACCGCTACTCGCCAGCGGACGCGCGGACGGTGCTCGACGCGGTGTCGGCGGAGATGGCGTCGGAGATCCGCAAGACGTTCGACTTCTTCTCGGCGACGTCGTCGGAGGGTCCTGTGGACGAGCTGGTGCTCTCGGGCGGCTGCGCGCTGACGCCGAACCTGCTCCAGGTGCTGCGGGACCGGTTTCAGGTGCCCACGGAGCTGATGAACCCGCTGCGCAACATCCAGTTCAAGGACAGCGATTTCGACGGTGAATGGCTGCGGTCGATCGCGCCGATGATGGCCGTCGCCGTGGGGCTCGGCATCCGCAAGGTGGGGGATTAGCCGATGGTGAAGATCAACCTCCTGTCGGAGGGCAAACGCCCGGCGGCGGTCCGCAAGGCCAAGGTGCCCGCGGTCCTGAAGCTGGAGGGCCAGGAAGTCGGCCAGTGGATGCTGCTGGTGGGCATCGTGCTGTGGGCGGCCGTGTTCGGCGTCACCCTGTGGATGCAGAAGAACAAGATCGAGGCCAAGCGGGAAGAGGTGGCCCAGGCGCAGCGCGAGGTGGAGGCGCTGGCGGCGGTGATCAAGGAGGTCGAGGACTACAAGGCGAAGAAGGCCGAGCTGGAGCGGAAGATCGGCATCATCAACGACCTCAAGGCCAACCAGCGCGGGCCGGTGCGGGTGATGGACTACGTCTCGCGCGCCCTGCCGGAGCTTCTGTGGCTCGACCGCATGCAGGTGGCGGGCGACACGATCCAGATCACCGGCCGGGCCTTCAACACCAACGCGGTGGCCAACTTCATCGAGAACCTGGACAAGGTCCCGGAGTTCGAGGAGCCGACTCTCGAGGGCACCGAGGAGCAGGGAGGCGGCGTCTACCAGTTCACCATCAACTTCAGGTACTCCTTCGCCAAGCCGAAGGAGCCCGGCGCCGAGGGCACGACCCCCGGGACGCCGGCAACCGCGGGCGCGGGCGCCGCTGCGCCGGCGACGTCAGGTTAGGAGGGCTGGCCGGTGGCGCTCAAGACGGGACTGGAAGGCAAACCCTGGTACATCGGCCTGGCCGCGGGCCTGGCCGCGGGCCTGCTGCTGTTCGCGGTGGCCTACTGGCGGTTGGTCCAGCCGCTGAACGAGGAGTACGAGGCGGAGGAGGCGAAGCTCGCCGAGCTCCAGAACAAGATCCAGGAGGGGCGGGCCGCCCGCCAGGAGCTGCCGAAGTTCCGCGAGGAGGTCCGCCAGCTCGAGCTCGAGCTCGACAAGCTGCTGCGCATCCTGCCGGCCCGGCGCAACACGCCGGACCTGATGCGCCGGATCCGCTCGCTCACGGAGCAGGGGGATTTCGCCCTGAAGAGCTTCACCCCGGGCGGTTTCACGGACCAGGAGTTCTTCAGCCAGTGGCCGATCCGGATCGAGCTGGAGGGGACGTACCACAACCTCGCCCTGTTCTTCGACCGGGTCAGCCGCTTCTCGCGGATCATCAACATCGAGGACCTGGAGATCGCCGCGCGCACGGCCAAGACGGGCTCGCACACGATCACCGCGCGTTTCGCCGCCAAGACGTTCATCTACAAGGAGCCGGAGCCGGCGGCGCCGGAAGGGATCACGGCCCCGACGAGCCCGGCGGCCGCGGCTCCGGCGGACAGCCCGGCAGCCCGCATCCGCGCCGGCTCCAGGTCCGGAGGAGGACCCGAGTAATGTGGCGTTTCGCAAAGCCCGCGATCCTGATCCTCGCCCTCCTCCTGCTCGGAGGGACCGTGTGGAGCGCGCTCGCGCAGTCTTCTCAGCCTGCGCAGCCGCCGCCGTCCGGCGAGGCCGCGCCTCCGGGCGAGGAGGGGGAGCCGGACCTCGGCAACATCGACGAGATCCTGCAGGGCGAGGAGGAGGTGCTCTCGGGCAACAGCTTCTCCTACGACCCGGGCAACCGGCGCGACCCGTTCAAGTCGCTGCTCGCGGCGCCGGACCGGGCCGAGCTGCGAGGTCCCCGTCCCGAAGGGGTGCCCGGGCTGCTGATCGACGAGATTGACCTGACCGGAGTCTTCCGGACGTCCAAGGGCTTCGTGGCCCAGGTGGTGGCCGCGAACCAGAAGAAGAGCTATCTGCTGAAGGAAGGGGACCAGCTCTACGACGGCGACGTGGTGAGCATCAATCGCAACGAGGTGGTCTTCAAACAGATCGTGCAGGATCCGACTGCCTTGAAGCCGTTCCGTGAGGTGGTCAAAAGCCTGAACCCCTCTTGAGGGCGGGTTCGGTGTTTTACGCCCGTAAGGGAGGCGAGTAGCCATGGGAGATGTGGTCATGAGAAGACGGAGCGCCGGCTGGCGGCCCTGGGCCGCTTCGGTGGCGGTATTGACGGTGGCGGTGGGAATCGGCTGTACCGCCTCCAAGCCCGCTCGCGTGGTCGAGGCGGCCCCGGCGGCTTCCCCAGCGCCGGCCGGAGCCAAGGCGGCGCCGGCGACCTCGTCCGCCGAGATCCGTTCTTTGGACCTCCGGGAGGGTGCTCCGGAAGTCTTCGTGGACCTGGAGGCGAGCGCGCCTCTGGTGTGGACCAGCTTCCGCAACACGGAAGGCCGGGTGGTCGTGGAGCTGCCCAATACCGTGCCCGGCGCGCGGCTTTCGGACCTCGCTCCCGCGGACGGCCTGGTCTCTGCGCTCGCCGTCCAGAAGAGCGAGGAGGGCAGCCGGCCGATGACCCGGCTGGTGATCGCCACCCGCCAGGAGGTGGAGCACTCGATCACGGCGGACGGCTCGAAGCTGCGCATCCAGTTGACGCCCATCGAGGAAGGGGCCAAGGCCAAGCTCGCCTTCGAGCCGCTCGGCGAGGAGACCGCGGCCGCTCCGGCGGCCTCGGAGGACATGGGCGCCTCCGCGTCCGCGCAGCCGGCGGCCTCGACGGCGAAGGGCACGCCCGACCAGCCCATGGTGGCGCCGCGCCCGGCGGGTGTCGCGGCCACTCGGCTCGACGGTCTCGAGGTCCTGTCCTCGGCCGGCGGCGCGGTGATCCGCATCTCGGGCGACGGCGAATTCCCGTACTCGACCTTCGCCCTGTCGGAGCCCCGGCGCTTCGTCATCGACCTCGAAGGGGTGATCAACCGCAGCCCGCGCACCAGCCTGGCGGTCGACGGCGGCATCGTCGAGCGGGTGCGGGTGGCCCAGTTCAAGCCCGCGCCCAAGCCGGTCTCGCGCGTGGTCTTCGACCTGCGCCAGGACACGGCGCCGGTGGTCGAGCGCACGCAGGACTCCCTGGTGGTCTCCTTCCCGGCGAGTGGAGACGTGGAGCCCGCGGGCACCGCGTCCGCGGTGTCCGCGCCATCCGCGCCATCCGCGGCCGGCACGGTGGCCTCGATGGCCCCGGCGGCGCCGGCGCCTG
>CAXTNS010000410.1:0-6422 GCA_964245465.1 uncultured Thermoanaerobaculia bacterium | reverse complement strand
CCCAACCTGTTCCTGTCCGACCAGCCCACGCGCAACCTGCATTCTGGCAATGCGCTGGAGAGCACCGACACCCTGGAGCAGGGGACCGACTCGCGCACCACGATCATCAACGTGACCCACAACCCCGAGCACGCGGCGCGCGCCCACCGGCAGCTCCACATCGCCGACGGTCGGATGGTGGACCTGGAGCGGATCGCACCCTTCCCCCTGAACCGGACCGAAACGGTTTCCCGGCAGCCCCGGCATGTAGCGGGCTGAGGAAAGGAGACGGCCATGTTGCTTTACAACGTCCGTCTCGCCTGGAAGAGCGTCCAGCGCCATCCGGTGCTCTCCATCCTGATCGTCCTCGGCATCGCCTTGGGTGTGGGGGTCTCGACCACTTTCATCACGGCCTACCATGTGCTGGCGGGCGACCCGGTGCCCGGCAAGAGCGGGGCTCTGCACTATATTCGGATCAACGCGTGGGGCGCGCCGGACAATCCGTTCCGGGAAGGACCGCCGCCTCTGCTCTCTTATCGCGACACGCGGGAGATTTTGAAAAGCAAGATCCCGGTGCGCAGCACGGCGTCGTTCGGGTCACGCATGACGATCTTTCCAAATCCGTCCCAGGAGCGGCCGTTCCGGGAGAACGTGCGCCTGATCACCTCGGATTTCTTCACCTTGTTCAACGCGCCTTTCCAGTATGGCGGAACCTGGAACCCGTCGGCGGATACCAAGCCGGAGGCCGTAGCGGTCGTCAGCTCGGCTTTGAACGAGCGCCTGTTCGGCGGCCGGAACAGCGTGGGACGCACCTTCCGCTTGGACGACCGCGATTTCAAGGTGGTCGGCGTGCTCGCTCCGTGGCGGCCACGGGTCCGAGGCTATACCCTGATCGGCGATCCCCTGGACGCGCCGGAGGCCGTCTTCATCCCCATGGAGTGGGTGGGGCCCATGGAGGTCCGCGTCTCCGGCAACCAGTACACCTGGCGGACGCCGGAGCCGGAGGAAGCGAATCTGCCATTCATCGATCAACTGGTGCTCGGGGAGTCGATGTTCATCCAGCTCTGGGTAGAGCTGCCTGACGAGACCCAGGTGAAGGCTTTCCAAGGCTATCTCGACGCCTATGTGGCGGAGCAGAAGAAGCTGGGCCGGTTCCCCCACAAGCCGGACAACCGGGTGACACCCATGATGGCGCTCATGGAGGAGCTCCAGGTGGTGCCGCCCCAGACCAAGGCGCTGGCGGCCATCTCTCTGCTCTTCCTGGTGGTGGCAGCGCTTAACCTGATCGGTCTTTTCCTGGGCAAGTTCCTGGCCCGGGCCTCCACGGTGGGCGTGCGCCGTGCCCTCGGGGCGAGCCGGGGGACGATCTTCTTCCAGCACCTGGTGGAGTGCGAACTGATGGGGCTCGTGGGCGGCACGCTGGGCGTGCTGCTATCCGTAGGCGGGCTCGCCATCCTGAACCGCGTCTATGGCGACGGTCCGGACGGCGTGCCGTTCTTCCAGCTTGACGTCCCGATGATCGGGGCCGCCGTGGCCCTGTCACTCGTGGCCGGGGCCATCGCCGGTCTCTACCCCGCGTGGCGGATCTGCGCGATCCCGCCCGCCCGCCATCTCAAGAACCAATAGGGCGCCCGGAGGAAACCGCCATGGAATTCGGACCGATCTTTCGTTCTCTTCTGCGCAACCGAGCGCGGGTGGTGCTCATTGTCGCCGAGGTGGCGCTGACGCTGGCCATTGTAGCCAACTGCATGAGCCTGATCCTGGACACCCGCGAGGGTTTGACCCGGGAGTCGGGTTTTGACGACGAGCACATGGTCCTCATCCGGAGCAATCCCTTCGCCGAGAATCTCAACCGGCAGGAGACGCTCGACCAGCTCGTGGATTCCGACCTCGAGATGCTGCGTGCCCTGCCGGGTGTGCAGGCCGCCTCCAACTCCACCCTGGAGCCCTGGGACGCCGGCGGCTCGATCACGGCCATCCGCCTCCCCGGCACCCGCGACGAGCCGATGCGGACTCAGTTCTACAACGCCGATCCCGCGACTTTCGACAGTCTCGGCATCCAGATCGTCCAGGGACGGGGCTTCACCCGGGAGGAGCTCGAGCACGGCGCCTCGGCGGGTCCTACAGAGACTCTGCCGGTGGTGATCAGCAAGACCCTGGCGGACGCCACGTTCCCCGATGGCAAGGCCGTGGGCCGCGAGCTGGCCTTCGCCGACGAGTCCCAGCGCCTCCTGATCGTCGGATTGATCGACCGCTTCTACAAGCCGCTCGGCATAGCGTCGGACCGGGTGATGCTGACTCCCGGCCGGACGGCGGCCTTCGATTACGGCTCGACCTACCTGGTGCGTACCGCGGGTGATCCCGGCGCGCTGATCCCGCAGATGGAGAAGGCCCTGCTGGCGAAGGAAGGAGGGCGCTTCCTCCGGCTGCGCACTGTGGTCGAGGCACGGGATGAGTTCCACCAGCGGGACCGCCTGCTGGTGGCCACCCTGAATGGCGTCATGGCCCTGCTGGTGCTGGTGACGGCGCTGGGGATCGTGGGGTTGACCTCCTTCTCGGTGGCCGAGCGGCGCCGGCAGATCGGCACCCGGAGGGCGTTGGGAGCCAGCAAGGCCGCCATCGTGCGCCAGTTCCTCCTGGAGAACTGGATGGTGACGAGCTTGGGCGTAGTGCTCGGGGCAGCCCTGGCCTACGGGCTCAACTTCGGTCTCGTCACCTGGGTGGCGGGAGCGAAGCTGAGCGCTCTCGTGGTGGTTGCGGGAGCCGCCGGCCTCTGGCTGAGCGGTGGGGCCTCCGCCCTGGGCCCCGCCTTGCGGGGAGCCCAGGTGCCGCCGGCGATCGCGACACGGAACGTGTAGCTACTAAGGTACTGCGCAGGCATTCTGGCTGCAGGCGAGGGGTTGTTCGGCCGCATCGCACCAGCAATTCGCGCAGCAATACGAGCCGTCAGCGTAGGCTGTGCAAACGGAACAACGGTGACTTTGTCTGCCTCCCAAAAGAAACGGCCGGCAGAAATCGTTTGACATCGAGATGCTGTAGGAGGAAGGGTTCAGGTCGTTGCTTGTTACGCTTGAAAAGGCGTACGACTCGCAGGGGAACTCGCCGTTACGGTTGGCGTCCGCACTGGCACTGACGTTCGAGCCGGTCCTGGGGCCGTCCGTCACCGTTGCGGTCGAGGAAGCCCCGTTTACCGTGGTCTTGGCGAAGGCATACGTGTAGACCTCACCAGAAAAGCCGCAACCGGAAGCGACGTTGAAATCGGCGGTCGCTTCCGCCCAGACTCCCTTGCTATCGGTTTTGTAGGAGGCATCCGCGTTGTAGGCAAAGTCGATCATGCAGTCGGTCTTGGGCAGGATCGTTTCGCCGCGCGCCTCGGCGGCCTCGGCACGCTCGAGGATCTCCAGAGTGCTCGCGATCGCCTTGCGATGGCTCGCGATGGCCCGCCGGAGCTCGGGGGTCGGGTTCGCCTGGAATTGCGCTCGCAGAAACGCAAGCTGGCTTCCCAGGTCCCGAAGCTTCCAGGTGAACCCCTCGACACCGAAGACGAACGTTTCGACCTGGCCGGGCTTCGGCTGGCGTTGCAGAACGCCGCCCTGAACGATTTTCCAACCGGCTTTTTCCAGCTTTACGAGCGGATCGGAATCCCGGTCGGCTTGGGCCAGGCCGGGGAGCCCGGAGATCGAAAAGGAAACGCAGAACAGGAGGCCAACGAGAAGACTCTTCGTCATGGTGAATTCTCCAGGGGCGAACAGCCCCGCCGGGATGACGGGGCCGCCTCAATGGATACGTCCTTGTCTCAGTAGCTGGAGCTTCCTCCATCCGGAGGCGGGCAGTACACGTCCATACATGCGGGGGGCTCCCCCTGCCCGGACCAGCACGAGCAGTAATTGCAGCACGCCGAGCCATCGGGGTAGGTCGTACAGGCGGGACAGGTCGTAAGGATCGGGATTTCTTCAGGCTCCGGGCAGACATCGTTCGACTGCGAGACGCTATATGAGGTGGGATTCAGGTTGTTGCTCGTCACGCTCGCGTAGGCGTACGACTCACAGGGGGGCCCGCCGTTGCGGTGAGCGTCCGCGTTGGCGTTGACGTTCGAGCCGCTCCGTGGGCCGTCGGACACAGTAGCGCTGGTAGGAGCTCCGCTCACCGTGGTCTGGGCGAAGGCATAGGCGTAGACCTCGCCGGAAAAACCGCAGCCGGAAGCGACGCTGAAGTCGGCGATCGCGTTCGCCCAGGTGCCCTGCTGGTCGGGTTTGTAGGAGGCGTTCGCCTGGTAGGCGTAGCTGATGGTGCAGTCGGTCTTGGGGAGGATGGGCATGCCGGTCAGCTCCCCGAACCGGACGCGCATCAGCATCTCCTGAGTGCTCGCGATGGCTTTGCGGTGGCTCGCGATAGCCTTCCGGATCTCAGGAGTCGGGCTGGTCTTGAAGGCTTTCCGCAAGGCCGTCAATTGGCTTCTCAGATCCCGGAGTTTCCACGTAAATCCCTGAACGCCGAAGACAAACGTTTCGGTTACATGGAGCCTGGGTTGGCGTTGCAGGACGCCATCCTGAACGATTTTCCACCCGGCCTTCTGCAGCTTTACCAGCGGGTCGTCCCCGAAATCCCGGTAGGGCTGGGCCAGGGTTGGAAGTACAGGGATCGACAAGGAGAGGCAGAACAGGAGACCAACGAGGAACCGCTTCGTCATGGTGAGATCCTCTAAGATGACTGGAGGTTAGTCTCTGCCACCGTCGTCGGCGGGCGGGCAGTAATGGTTCGTGCAGGCGACGCGGTTTCCGGCCCCGTCGCACCAGCAGCTCACGCAACATTGCGAGCCGTCCGAGTAGGTTGTGCAGATGGGACAACTGTAGCCTTCCTGGGGAGCGGGGCAGAGCTCGTTCGACTTCTGGACGCTGGAGGAGGAGGGATTCATGGCGTTACTCGTCACGCTCGCAAAAGCGTACGACTCGCAAGCCGGCCCGCCATTGCGGTCGGCGGACGCGGTGGCGCTGACGTTCGCACCGCTCCGGGGACCGTCCGTTACGGTCATGGTTGAGGGAGCCCCGCCCACCGTAGTTTTGGCGAAGGCATAGGCGTAGACCTCACCGGAAATGCTGCAGCCGGAGGCAACACCGAAAGTGGCGCTCGCGTCCGCCTTGGTGCCTTGGACATCGGTTTTATAGGTGGCGTTGGCCTTGTGGCGATAGCTGATCGTGCAGTCGATCTTAGGAGTGACGGTCTCGCCGTTGGCCTCGGCTATCCGGGCGCGCTCGAGGGTTTCCAGAGTGCTCGCGATCGCCCTGCGGTGGCTCGCGATGGCCCGTCGGAGCTCGGGGGTCGGATTCGCTTTGAATTCCTTCCGCAGAAAGGCGAGCTGCCCTCCGAGCTCCCGGAGCTTCCAGGTAAAGCCCTCGACGCCGAAGACGAACGTCTCGATCTCGCCGGGCTGGGTCTGGCGTTGCAGGACACCGTCCTGAACGATCCTCCATCCCGCTTTTTCCAGCTTGACGATCGGATCGCCATCGGAATCCCGGTTGGCCTGGGTCAGGGCTGGGGTCGTGAAGGTGAAAATGGAGAGGCAAAGGAGAAGGCAGGCGAGCAGCGGTTTCTTCGTCATGGTGAGATCCTCCGAGTACGGATACCCTTCGCCTGAATGGCGGGGGTCCATCGAGCACGGGTCCGGGGTCGTTCACATAGGCGGTCTACCGACGGCTAATCGTGATCCACGCCGCCGGGCCCTTCACCGGGGGGCGGGCAGTAATGATCCGTGCAGGCGACGGGCATTCCTGTCCCATCGCACCAGCAGCTCACGCAGCACTGAGAGCCGTTCGCGTACGTCGTGCACTGGGGACAACTGCCGCCGCCCTCATCCGAGGTAGTGGGAGCCGGGCAGATTTCATTGGTCCGCTCCGTGCTGTAAGAGGAGGGGTTCAGGTCGTTGCTCGTCACGCTCGCGAAGGCGAAGGATTCGCAGGGTGGGCCGCCGTTGCGCTCGGCGCTCGCTCTGGCGTTGACGCTCGAGCCGCTCCGGGGGCCGTCCGTGACCGTCGCGCTCGTAGAGCCCCCGTTTACCGTCGCCTGAGCGAAGGCGTAGGTGTAGACCTCGCCGGACATGCCGCAGCCCGTAGCCACGTCGAAGCTCGCGGCTGCTTTTGCCCTGGTGCCCTGGAGATCCGTCTTGTAGGTGGCGATCGCGGTGTCGGAGTAGCTGATGGTGCAGTCGATCTTGGGGGTTATGGTCTCTCCCCTCGCCTCGGCCGCCCGGGCACGTTCGAGGGTCTCCAACGTGCTTGCAATGGCCTTGCGGTGGCTGGCGATGGCCCGCCGGAGCTCGGGGGTGGGGTTCGCTTTGAATTCCTTCCGCAGGAAAGCGAGCTGGCCTCCGAGCTCCCGGAGCTTCCAGGTGAAGCCCTCGACGCCGAAGACGAACGTCTCGATCTCGCCGGGCTGGGTCTGGCGTT
>CAXTNS010000409.1:3786-6426 GCA_964245465.1 uncultured Thermoanaerobaculia bacterium | reverse complement strand
ATCACCGAGCCCGCCGTGGGCGCCTCCACGTGGGCGTCCGGCAACCACGTGTGGAACGGGAACATGGGCACCTTGATGGCGAAGCCCACGAAGAAGGCCAGGAAGATCCAGAGCTGCAGGTCCGGCGGGATCGACGCGCCGATCTCGTGGAACTGCGGGATGGAGAAGGTCGGCGTGTTGCCCAGCCCCCTCCAGCCCAGCAGGCCTCCGGCGTTGTAGAAGTAGAGCGCCAGGATGCCGAGCAGCATCAGCACCGAGCCCACCAGCGTGTAGAGGAAGAACTTGATCGAAGCGTAGAGCTTGCGCGGCCCGCCCCAGATGCCGATCAGGAAGTACATCGGCACCAGCATGACTTCCCAGAAGACGTAGAACAGGAAGAAGTCCATGGCCATGAAGACGCCGAGCATGCCCGTCTGCAGCAGGAGCAGGAAGATGTAGTACTCCTTCTCCCGCGTGTGGATGGCGCTCCAGGAGGACAGAAAGGCCAGGACTCCGAGCAGCGTCGTCAGCAGCACCAGCAGCAGGGCGATGCCGTCGATGCCGAACTCGTAGCGCACGCCGATCGATTCGATCCAGGGCGCGCTCTCCCGGAACTGGAACAGCTCGCCGCCCCGGTCGAAGGCGAACCAGAGGGGGATCGACAGGATGAAGTCCACGAGCACGACGCCGGTCGCGAACTTGCGGATCGTGGCCTCCTGGCCGCTCTTCATGCCGAACATGATGACGAGCGCACCCGCCAGCGGCAGGTAGCAGAGGATCGAGAGGATCGGAACGTTGTGCACCCAATCGAACATGGCGTCTCCCAGATCAGCCCCGATAGATCAGCATGTACACGGCGACCAGAGCGAACATGCCCACCGCGAGCACCAGTGCGTAGTTGCCGACGTACCCGCTCTGGAGACGCCGGAACAGCCGCGAGGACGCGTCGAGGACCGTGCCGGTCAGGTTGACCAGCCCGTCCACGACGTACTTGTCGAAAAACCCGGAAAGCATGGCGGCGGTCACCGTGGCGTTGCGCGTGCCGTTGACCAGCAGGCCGTCGATGAACCCCGCGTCGAAGCGGAACAGGGCCCGCGCCAGACCCCAGGTGCCGCCGATCACCGTCCGGTCGTACAGCTCGTCCACGTAGTACTTGTTGGACAGGACGCGGTGGGCGAACGGCAGCCGGCGTCCCCACGCCTCCTCCGTCGTCAGGCCGCGCGTGCCGCCGTAGAGCCGGAAGGCGAGCCCGATGCCCGCGAAGGCGAGGAGCACGGCGATGGCGATCAGGATGGCGTTGAAGATCCACGAGGCGGCGTGCTCTTCAGTGCCTGCGGTGGCGCCCGCCACGGAGTAGACGACCGGCTGCAGGAAGTGGTGGAAGACGTTGAGCCTCTCCACCGGCAGCCCGACGAAACCGGAGACCACCGCGCCCACCGCCAGCACCCAGAGGGGGATCGTCATCACCGGCGGCGACTCGTGCAGGTGATGCTCCTGCTCGTGCGTGCCGCGGAACTCGCCGTGGAACGTCATGTGGACGGCGCGGAACATGTAGAAGGCGGTGAGGACCGCCGTGAGCAGGCCCACGGCGTACAGCAGCCAGTGCCCGCCCGCGGCGGCGGCGTGCAGGATCTCGTCCTTGCTGAAGAAGCCGGCGAACCCGGGGACGCCGGCGATGGCCAGCGATCCGATCACGAAAGTCTTGTAGGTCGACGGCAGGTGCTTCCTCAGCCCACCCATCTTCCGCATGTCCTGCTCGCCGCCCATGGCGTGGATGACGGAGCCGGAGCCGAGGAAGAGGAGGGCCTTGAAGAACGCGTGGGTCATCAGGTGGAAGATCGCCGCCGTGTACGCACCGAGGCCCGCGGCCAGGAACATGTACCCGAGCTGCGACACCGTCGAGTAGGCCAGCACCTTCTTGATGTCGGTCTGGACGAGGCCGATGGTGGCCGCGAAGATCGCCGTCGCCGCGCCGACCACCGCCACCACCGTGGAGATGTCCGTCGCCAACTGATAGATCACGTTCGAGCGCACGACCATGTAAACGCCCGCCGTGACCATGGTGGCCGCGTGGATCAGGGCCGACACCGGCGTGGGACCCGCCATGGCGTCCGGCAGCCAGACGTAGAGCGGAATCTGCGCGCTCTTGCCCATCGCGCCGATGAACAGGCAGATGGCGATGAAGCTCGCCAGGGTGAGTCCCAGATGGCCCGGACCGGTGAGCAGCGACGGGTTCGCGGCGATCCGCGGGAAGATCTCCGTGTACTTGAGCGAGCCGAGCTGAGCCACCAGCGCGAACAGGCCCAGCACGAAGCCGAAGTCGCCCACCCGGTTGGTGATGAACGCCTTGCGGCCGGCGTAGGGCGGGAACTCCTCCTTGTAATAGAACCCGATCAGGAGGTACGAGCAGAGCCCCACCCCCTCCCAGCCCACGAACATCACCAGATAGTTGTTGCCGAGCACCAGCATCAGCATGGCGCCCATGAACAGGTTGAGATAGGTGAAGTAGCGCTGGAAGCCGTCCTCGTGGGCCATGTAGCCCACGGAGTAGACGTGGATCCAGAAGCCCACGAAAGTGACCACGAAGAGCATCACGGCCGACAGCGGATCGATCAGGAAGCCCATGCTGACCGAGAAATTCTTGACCCCGTCAGCGGCCGT
>CAXTNS010000409.1:1854-3776 GCA_964245465.1 uncultured Thermoanaerobaculia bacterium | reverse complement strand
CTTGTGCGCCGCGTGCTCGGGGCTGCCGAGGTAGTCGGCGATGATCAGCAATCCCAGGATGGCCGCCAGGCCCACGACGCCGCAGGCGATGGCCGCCACGGCCTTCTTGTTGATGCGGCCGCGCAGCACGAAGCCGTTGAGCAGCGCGCCCAGGAAGGGGAGGAGAGGAATGACCCAGAGCAGATTTCTCATCGCTACCCCTTGAGCTCCGACACCCGGTCGAGCGTCGTCGTCTCGCGCAGGCGGAACAGGGCGATCAGGATGCCGAGACCCACCGCCGCCTCGCCGGCCGCGACGGTGATGGTGAAGACCGCGAAGACCTGGCCCGTCAGGTCCGAGAGCTGATAGGAGAACGCGATCAGGTTCAGGTTGACCGAGTTGAGCACCAGCTCGATCGACATGAGGACGGTGATCATATTCTTGCGCGCGGCGATCCCGAAGACGCCGATGGTGAAGAGCAGGAAGCTCACCGCCAGGTAGTGCGTGGTCGTCACCTCGAACATGAAAACCCCTTCTCTATTGCCGGCGGCCCAGCACCACGGCGCCGATCATCGCGATCAGCAGGAACACCGAGGCGATCTCGAACGGCAGGAGGTGCTGGGTGTACAGGCTCCAGGCCACGGCCTGGGAGTTGCCCAGGCTCTCCCCCTGGACGGAGACGAACGCCTGCGGATTGGCCAGCGCGGGGCTGTCCGGAATCTGGAGCAGGAAGTACCCGAAGAAAGCGAGCAGCCCCAAGGCCAGCAACAGGGCCACGGACGTCTGGCCGCCGAACAGCTTGACCTCCGGCAGCCGGTGCAGGTTCACCAGCATGATGACGAACAGGAACAGCACCATGATGCCGCCGCCGTACACGAAGATCTGCACGATGCCCACGAACTCGGCGTGCCGCAGCAGGAACAGCGCGGCCACCGCGAGGAACGTCACCAGTAGAGAGATGGCGCCGTACATCGGGTTCCTGAGCGTCACCACGCCCACCGCCCCCGCGACCGCCAGGGCCGCGAAGACGTAGAAAAGCAGGTCCGCGCCGTGCGCCGTGAGGAATTCCATGGCTCAGGCGATCTCCTCGTCCGTGTAGGCCGGCCGCGTCTTCCACTCCTGCAGCTCGTCCATATCCACGTACAGGTTCGACCAGCGGTCATAAGAGGCGAGCTCGTAGGTCTTGGTGGTCAGCCAGATCGACTTGGGCTCGGTCGGGCAGCCCTCCTCGCACAGGCCGCAGAACATGCAGCGCTGCACGTCGATGTCGAAGCGGTCGAGCACCTTCTCCTTCTTGTTCGTCTCCGGGTTCACTTCCTGGTGCCAGTCGATGTAGATGATGTCGATCGGGCAGTCCTTGGCGCAGATGGTGCACTTGATGCACCGGTCCTCATCCAGCCGGAACATGCCGCGAAACCGGTCCGCCGGCTCCCACCGCTCCTCCGGATATTGGACGGTGACCTTCTTCTTGAACATGTTCTTCGCGGTGATGCCCAGGCCCGCGAACAGGTCCAAGAGCATGATCTTGTCGGCGAATCGCTTGAGCGCACCCATCGGAGCCTCCCTAGACCAGCAGCTTGACCAGCCCGGTGATGAAGATGTTGGCCAGGGCGAGCGGGATCATCCACTTCCAACCCAGGTCCATGAGCTGATCGAACCGGTAGCGCGGGAACGGGCCGCGGAACCAGATGTAGGCGAAGAGGAACACGGCCATCTTGAGGAAGAACCAGATCGGCCCGGGCACGAGATCGAGGAACGCCAGCGCCACGACGTTCGGGAACGGCCGCAGCCAGCCGCCCAGGAACAGCGTCGTGGCCACCGCCGAGATCACGATCATGTTCGCGTACTCGCCCAGGAAGAACAGGGCGAACCGCATGCCGCTGTACTCGGTGTGGAAGCCCGCCACCAGCTCGGACTCGGCCTCCGGCAGGTCGAACTGGTTG
>CAXTNS010000409.1:0-1844 GCA_964245465.1 uncultured Thermoanaerobaculia bacterium | reverse complement strand
CGGTTGGTCTCCGCCACCCCGGCCACGAGATAGATGAAGAAGGCCACGAGCTGCGGCACGACGTACCACCAGTGGGCGGTCCGCTGGGCCTCGACGATGCCCACCAGCGACATGGTGCCGGCCAGCATCAGCGGCCCCCCGACCGCCAGGCCCTGCGGCCCTTCATAAGAAATCATCTGCGCCGCCGAACGCAGGCCGCCCATCAGCGAGAACTTGTTGTTGGACGCCCAGCCGCCGATGATCAACCCGTACACGCCGATGGTCGCCATGGCGACGATGAACAGCATGCCCGTGTTGACGTCGGTGATGAACCAGGAGAGCGCTCCCGGCTGGCCCGCGCGCGGGCCGATGGGGATGACGGAGAAGATGATGAACGCCGGCCCCACCACCAGGCAGGGCGCCAGGATGAAGGCCCACTTCACGGCCTCCTTCGGCGTCGTGTCCTCCTTCACCAGGAGCTTCATCACGTCCGCGAGCGGCTGGAGCAGGCCCCACGGCCCCACGCGGTTCGGGCCCACCCGCGCCTGCATGTAGCCCAGGATCTTGCGCTCGGCGAACGTCAGATACGTGATCAGGGGCAGCACGCCCAGGAAGAGCAGGACCAGGATCTTGATGGCCGGCGACACGGCCCAGTAGAAGAGCGTGTCGCCCACGGCCGCGCGGATCGAATCCAACATCAGCGGTCGACCTCCCCGAGCACGATGTCCGTGGTGCCGATGATCGCCACGAGGTCGGCGATGAGCTGCCCCTTGGACAGCTCCGGCACCGTCTGGAGATTGATGAACGAAGGCGCCCGCACGTGGCAGCGGTAGGGGTTCGGTGTGCCGTCGCCCACGATGTAGAAGCCGATCTCTCCCTTGGGACCCTCGATGCCGTGGTAGACCTCGGCGTCCTTGGCGGCCTTCATCACGCGCGGGCGCTTGGCCATGATCGGCCCGCCGGGCAGCTTCTCCAGGCACTGGCGGATGATGTTGTTGGCCTGCCGCATCTCCTCCATGCGCACGAGGTAGCGGTCGTAGGTGTCGCCGTTCTTGCCCACCGGCACCTCGAACGTGACCTCGCCATACGCCTCATAGGGCATGGCCTTGCGCAGGTCCCACGCGATGCCGCTGCCGCGCAGCAGGGGTCCCGTGGCGCCGTAGTCGATGGCGAGCTCCGGATCGAGCACGCCCACGCCCACGGTCCGCTTCTTCCAGATGCGGTTCTCGGTGAGCAGGCCCTCGTACTCGTCCACGGCGGCCGGGAACAGCTCCACGAACTCGCGGCACTTGTCCGTCCACCCGATCGTCAGGTCGTGCGGCATGCCGCCCGGGCGCATGCAGTTGAGCGTCAACCGGGCGCCGCAGTACTGTTCGAAGAGATCCAGGATCAGCTCGCGCTCGCGGAAGCAGTAGAAGAACGGCGTCATGGCGCCGATGTCGATGGCGTGCGTGGCGAGCCACAGCAGGTGCGACGAGATCCTCTGCAGCTCCGACAGGATCGTGCGGATGTAGCGCGCCCGCGGCGGCACCACGAGGCCCACCAGCTTCTCCACCGCGCCCACGTAGGCGAGGTTGTTGGTCGCCGCCGCCACGTAGTCCATGCGGTCCGTGTGGGGCACGTTCTGGAAGAAGGGGTGGAGCTCGAACAGCTTCTCCGTGCCGCGGTGCAGGTAGCCGATGATGGGATAGCAGTCGATGATCCGCTCGCCGTCCACCTTGAGCTTCAGGCGCAGCACGCCATGGGTCGAAGGGTGCTGGGGCCCGAAGTTGAGCTCCATCTCCTCCGAACGGTTCAGGAGGGTGTCGGAGAGGGCCTCGTCACCGAAGGCCTGAACGAACGGCTCGGTCATGACGGCTCCTTGG
>CAXTNS010000408.1:2219-6434 GCA_964245465.1 uncultured Thermoanaerobaculia bacterium | reverse complement strand
GGATTTCACCGTCTTCGGCGGCTCGCTCTCCGAGACCAACGCCGCGAAGATCTGCAAGGTGATGGACCTCGCCGTCGAGAACGGCGCGCCCATCATCGGCTTGAACGACTCGGGCGGCGCCCGCATCCAGGAGGGCGTGGCCTCGCTCGGCGGCTATGCCGACATCTTCCTGAGGAACACGCTCTCCTCGGGCGTCGTGCCGCAGATCAGCGCCATCCTCGGCCCGTGCGCGGGCGGCGCCGTCTACTCGCCCGCCATCACGGACTTCATCTTCATGGTCGAAGAGACCAGCTACATGTTCGTGACCGGGCCGGAGGTCATCAAGACCGTCACCCACGAAGAGGTCACCATGGAGGAGCTGGGCGGCGCCTCGACCCACGCGGCCAAGAGCGGCGTCTGCCACTTCACGGTGCCCAACGACGCCGCCTGCCTCGCCGCCATCCGCGAGCTGCTCTCCTACCTCCCCAGCAACAACCTCGACGATCCGCCCCCTGGAACCAGTGAAGACGACCCCAACCGCGAGTCCGAGGCGCTCAACACCCTGGTGCCCGAGGATCCGAACAAGCCGTACGACATCAAGCAGCTCATCGCCGGCGTGGTGGACGACGGCAAGTTCATGGAGGTCCACGCCCAGTACGCCCGGAACATCGTGGTGGGCTTCGCCCGCATCGGCGGCCGCAGCGTGGGCATCGTGGCTAACCAGCCGGCCTACCTGGCGGGCGTGCTCGACATCGACGCCTCGCTCAAAGGGGCGCGCTTCGTGCGCTTCTGCGACGCGTTCAACATCCCGCTGGTCACCTTCGAAGACGTGCCGGGGTTCCTGCCGGGCACCAACCAGGAGTACGGCGGCATCATCAAGCACGGGGCGAAGCTCCTCTACGCGTACGCCGAGGCCACGGTGCCCAAGATCACGGTGATCACCCGCAAGGCCTACGGCGGCGCCTACTGCGTCATGTCGAGCAAGCACCTGCGGACGGACGTCAACTTCGCCTACCCCACGGCCGAAATCGCCGTGATGGGTCCGGAGGGGGCGGTCAACATCCTGTACAAGAGAGAGCTCGACCAAGCGGGCGAGGACGCTCCGCGGGTACGGGCCGAGAAAGTGGCCGAATACCGGGCCAAGTTCTCGAATCCTTACATCGCGGCCGAGCGCGGATTCGTGGACGCGATCATCGAGCCCCGGCGGACGCGGCCGGAGATCGTGCGCGCCCTGCGGCAGCTCGGAGCCAAGCGGGCGAGCCTGCCGCCCAAGAAGCACGGCAATATCCCATTATGAAACGCCACTTTGAAGCCAGAGGAGCCGGAAGTCCTCTGTTTTTCTTGACATCCAGGCAGCCCGTGCGGCAAGCTGGCACCGCCCGAAGACGCTGAAACAATCGATGGGGTGGGCCGGGCGCGTCGTCCAAGGAGAGGACATGAGAGAGAAAGATCGAGAGCTCAGCCGCCGGCGACACCGCCGGATCAAAAGGTTGAAGAGACGGAACCAGGAGGAGATCCAGCACCGGACGGAGCGTCCGGCGAGCTCCAAGCGCTCCGTCAAGAAGGCTCCTCCCGCGCCCGCCGAGGCGACCCAGGGAAGCCCGGGTCCCGCCGAAGCTCCTCCCGCCGAGGGTGCGAAGAAGAAGGCCCCAGCCAAGAAGGCCCCGGCCAAGAAGGCTGTCCCGGCCCCGGTGCCCGCTCCGGCCCCGGAAGGCACCGGCGGCGGCGAGCCCGGTCCGGAGGAGCCGCAGGCCGGTTGAGCCGCGCGTCCCATCCGCCCATCCTTGTCCAGACCTCGCCAGCGACCGCCGGAAGCGGATGTCTCGCCTTCCGGCCCTTGACCTCTCTTGCCGAGGAGCCCCGTGATGTCCGACTACCGTTCGCTCAAGGCCGTCGATCCCGACGTCTACCAAGCCATCGCCGATGAGCGCGCCCGCCAGAACTTCGGTCTCGAGTTGATCGCTTCCGAGAACTTCGTCAGCCGCGCCGTGCTGGAGGCGGCCGGCAGCGTGATGACGAACAAGTACGCCGAGGGCTACCCCGGCCGCCGCTACTACGGCGGCTGTGAGGTCGTGGACGTGGTCGAACGGCTGGCCATCGAGCGGGCCAAGGAGCTCTTCGGCGCCGAGCACGTCAACGTCCAGCCCCACAGCGGCACCACGGCCAACATGGGGGTCTACTTCGGCTTCCTCAGACCGGGACAAGCTGATGGGCATGGACCTGTCGAGCGGCGGCCACCTGACCCACGGCCACCGCCTCTCCTACTCGGGCCGCGACTTCCAGGTGGTCTCCTACGGCGTGGACCGCGAGACGGAGACGATCGATTATGACGAGGTCGAGCGCCTGGCCCTGGAAGAGCGGCCGAAGCTGATCGTCTGCGGCGCCTCCGCCTACAGCCGTGTCTTCGACTTCGAGCGTTTCCGCCAGATCGCGGACAAGGCGGGCTCGCTCCTCATGGCGGACATCGCCCACATCGCGGGCCTGGTGGCGGCGGGGCTCCATCCCTCGCCCATCCCCCACTGCCACTTCGTGACCACCACCACCCACAAGACGCTGCGCGGCCCCCGGGCCGGCATGGTGATGTGCAAGGAGGAATTCGCGAAGGATCTCGACCGCGCCGTCTTCCCCGGCCTCCAGGGCGGACCGCTGATGCACATCATCGCCGCCAAGGCCGTGGCCCTGAGGGAGGCGCTCTCCGGGGATTTCCGCGTCTACCAGCGCCAGATCGTGGCGAACGCCAAGGCCCTTTCGACCCGCCTCATGGACCAGGGCCTACGCATCGTCTCGGGCGGCACGGACAACCACCTCTTCCTGCTCGACGTCTCCAAGGTGGAATTGACCGGGAAGGTAGCGGAGAAGGCGCTCGAAGCCGCCGGCCTCACGGTGAACAAAAACACCATCCCGTATGACCTGAATCCGCCGATGGTGGCCTCCGGGATCCGCATCGGCACGCCGGCTTTGACGACGAGGGGGATGAAAGAGCCCGAGATGGAGCTCGTGGGCGACTTCATCGCCGAGGTCCTGCGTGCGCCGGGGGACGCCAAGGTTCACGAGGGCGTGCGCGGCCGGGTGCGCGAGCTGTGCGAGCGGTTCCCTCTCTATGACGCGTTGATGTAAGGCGGTTCTACTGAGCGATCAAAGGGTGATGAGTCCGAATGTTCCGGTCTGTCGTGCAGAGCGGCAGCCGGCGGACGGAGCTGTGAGCAGCGATCAGGCGATCAAAGGGATCCCGCGTCCAGGTCAGCTCAATAGATCTCCGGATCAAGGGCACCAGCGGGACCTCGTCGATGATAAATCTAGGGTCTTCCGCCAATGCATCCGTAAACTGTGGATTCTGGATCTTGAGTCGGCCGATCTCTGCCAAGTACTGAATTTCGAGGAGGGTAACCGGTGAGACCCCCCAGGGTTGGTACTGCTCAATCCATGGATAGGAGGCCAGGCGCTCGGCGTCCGTTACGATCCAGATCACGAAGTGGGTATCGAGAAGGGCCTTCAAGGCTCAGACCCGGTCCGCCGAGGCTGTAATCCTTCAGACGAGCCATCCCACTCCCATCCCCACTGATCGGCCTCTTGGGTGTCCGGTACACCGATCAACCCTCGATAGTCGGGTATCCGGGCGCGGGTCTCTCCTGGTTCTACCAGTTTGAGCATCACCCGGGCTCCCTCTCGTTCGATTAGGACGACTTCTCCTTCAACGACCTCATCCAGCAGACGGAACCAGTTCTTTCGAGCTTCCGTGGCGGTGATGCTCTTCATAGCATGTACAGTGTACATCCTCTTGTACCCATTGGGAGTGGTCGCAGCGATCGTGACCACGGCCGCAGTCGCCGCCAGCGCGGTCACGGCGGCTGCGACCATGGTCAAGACGACTTAAACCGCGGTCGCGATCGCCCGCAGACGCTTCCGGACCTCGCCGATCAGGTAGATCGAACCGCAGACGACCAGGATCTCCCCTCCCAGATCCAGCGCCGTCTCCAACGCCCGGGCGGGGTCCGGCTCGACGAGCACGCCGTCGCGGTCTCCCAGAAGCGCGACGAGCTCTTCCGGGGCCTTGGCCCTGGGGCTCGCCGGGGTGGTGAGGACGATGCGGTCCGCCCGCGGCGCCAGCAGGCCGAGCATCTCCGCGTAGTCCTTGTCCGCCAGCACGCCGAAGAGGAGGTCGACGGGACGGCCGAGACGGTCCAGGAACTCCGCCAGTACGGCGGCCCCGGACGGATTATGGGCAGCGTCGAGGAG
>CAXTNS010000408.1:0-2209 GCA_964245465.1 uncultured Thermoanaerobaculia bacterium | reverse complement strand
GGACACGGCGTCCATTCTTCAACTCGATCGCCTCCAGACGTCCAGGCCAGCGGCAGGCGGCGGCGCCCTCCGCGATCGCCTGGGCATCGATTCCCCCAAGCATCTCGGCCGCCCTCACGGCGAGACCGAGATTCTTCGCCTGATGCTTGCCCAACAGGGCCAGACGGAGGTCGTACCGGCGGAGGGGCGTCGAGAGACGGACCCGCTGTCCTGCCCAGCCCTCGAAGCCAACCTCCTCGATCCTCACCTCCAGAGACGCGAAGTGGAGGTCCGCCCCAATCTCCGAGGCCGCTGCCCGCACCGACTCCGCGGCCTCGGGCTCCTCGATCCAGACGACCGCCGGCCGGCCAGGACGGAGAATGCCTGCCTTCTCGCGCGCGATCGAAGCCAATGTCGTCCCCAGGTACTCCTGGTGATCGAAGCCGATGGGAGTGATGACGGACAGGATGGGATCGGCGAGGTTCGTCGCATCCAGCCGGCCGCCGAGACCGACCTCGATCACGGCGATGTCGACCGCCTCCTCGGCGAACCAGCGGAAGGCGGCCAGGGTCACCGCTTCGAAGTAGGTGGGAGGCGATCCGGTCTCCCGCTCGGCGAGATCGATCAGCTCGACGAGCAACTCCGCAAAGCGGCCGGACTCGATCGTCCGACCGTCAATCTGCAGCCTTTCCTCGACGCTTTCGAGGTGCGGAGAGGTATAGAGCCCGGTGCGATACCCGGCGGCCCGCGCCATGGCGGCCAGGAGTGCCGAAGTCGAGCCCTTGCCGTTGGTGCCCGCCACCAGGACGGACGGAAACCGGCGCTGGGGATCACCCATCGCGGCGAGCAGGGTGCGCGACCGCTCCAGGCCGAGCTTGATGCCCAGCGTCTCCAGCCTGGAGAGAATCTCGTCAGGGCTCATCGGGTGGTTGCTGCGGCAAAAAGGACACCAGGGACGGCAAGGACCTCAAGGACGGGCACCGCGCTTTCCCCAAGCGTCCTTGAGGTCCTTGGTGTCCTTGACGTCCTTCTTGGCTCTAGGTCAGGTGCCGCAGGCACCGGGCGAGCGTCTCCTTCATCTCCGAGCGCTGCACCACGAGGTCCAGGAAGCCGTGCTCCAGGAGGAACTCGCTCCGCTGAAACCCTTCGGGCAGGCTCTGGCGGATCGTCTGCTCGATGACGCGCGGACCCGCGAAGCCGATCAGGGCGCCGGGCTCGGCGATGTTCAAGTCGCCCAGCATGGCGAAGGAGGCGGTGACGCCGCCGGTCGTGGGATCGGTCAGCACGGAGACGTAGGGGAGGCCGGCCGTGCGCAGGCGGGCCAGGGCGGCCGAGATCTTGGCCATCTGCATGAGCGACAGCACGCCCTCCTGCATGCGGGCGCCGCCGGAGGCGGAGACCACCACGAGAGGCCACTTGCGCTCCAGCGCCCGCTCGGCGGCGCGAGTGATCTTCTCGCCCACGACCGAGCCCATGGAGCCGCCCATGAAGCGGTACTCCATGACCGCCAGCATGACGGGGACCTCCTCGATCGTGCCCTGCACCACGATCACGGCGTCGCGCTCGCCCACGGCCTGTTGATAGGTCTTCAGGCGGTCGCGGTAGCGCTTGCTGTCGCGGAAGTTGAGCGGATCGACGGGCGAGACCCCGGCGAAGAGCTCGCGCGGATCAGGATCGTCGAGCAGCAGGGAGATGCGGGTGCGGGCGTCGATCCGGAAGTGGTAGCCGCACTTGGGGCACACCTTGAGGTTGCGGTCCAGATCGCGGGAGTAGACGATTTCCTTGCAGCCCTCGCACTTCACCCAGAGCCCTTCGGGCACGGTGCTGCGGGGCCGGTCAATGCGGACCGGCTTCGGTTTCTTTGTCTTGCGGAACCAGGCCATGAAGGGAAACGGGAATCAGGGAGAGGACCCTGCGCCGCTCTTCCGTTCGGATCAGACTTCGGCGGCGCCCCCCTCTTCGGCCTCGAGGTCGTTGGGGACCCCGAGACGCATGCAGGCCGCGTCGTACATCTGGCGCGAGGCCTTCTTGGCGTTCTGGAGCTCGGCCAGCCGGTCCTTGACCTTGGCCAGCTCCTCCTCGATCAGACGATCGAGCTCGTCCATCTCCTGCCGGGTCACGGCGAGCGTGTTCTCGTAGAACTTTCTCTGCTGGTCGGTGAGGCTCATCGTCTCCCTCGTGCTAGAGCTTAAAAGGAACCCTCAGGCGGGTCCACATCTTGACCTTGACT
>CAXTNS010000407.1:5626-6475 GCA_964245465.1 uncultured Thermoanaerobaculia bacterium | reverse complement strand
GCCCTCGACCGCTTGGCCCGTCTGGTGGGAGCAGAGCGCTGGGAGATGCCCCGTTCTTCTCCTGTCCGTGCCCGTCCGTGATCGTCCGTGTTCTTCCTTGAAACCCCCGCAGAAAAGGCGAAGGGGACCGTTTCCGGTCCCCTCGGGTGCTGGCGCGGTCAATGCCGCGGAAGGAAGGTTGGTACCGCGGGGCGTGACTTCCGCCGTGGGGCTCCCAGAACCGGCGGCGGATGCTCGCCGGCGGATCCCCGGAAGGCTTCGGTCGCCTACGGCGACGACCTCGGAATAGCAGTATACATGAGTGCGCATGTTTATGGAACCAAAGTTTAGGCTGCCATCGTCTTCGGCGGCCCCTCCAGCGTCCGGAGCCTGACCCTGATACATTTCTGGCCATGGAGACGCACGAGACGCCCTCGATGACTCGTTGGCGCCGCGTACGGGACTGGGTCCGTTCCCTCGACTTCGCCCTGGCCCGCCGGTTCGGGCTCGCCAACCGCGAGGACCGGATCTTCTTCCTCCTGATCGGCCTGATCGGGGTGATCAGCGGCCTTCTGGGTCTCACCACCGAGTTCCTGATCGGCCTCGTCCAGAAGGTCCTCTGGGGTTCCTCCGGAAGCCTACTGGAGATCGTGCCGCAGGTGCCCCGCTGGCGGGTCGTGGCGGCGCCGGTCCTCGGCGGCGTCCTGCTGGGGCTGATCCTCTGGCTCAGCCGGCGGCGGCTCAAAGGGGAGGCGAGCGGCGAGGGGATGGCGTCGCTCATCGAGGCCGTGGCCCTGTCGGGAGGGAAGATCTCCCCGCGGCCGGTGCTGATCAACGTGGGACGCAGTCTCAACCTCACGCCGTCGCAGC
>CAXTNS010000407.1:1027-5616 GCA_964245465.1 uncultured Thermoanaerobaculia bacterium | reverse complement strand
GGCCGGTGCGGATCAACGCGCTGGCGGCCATCGTGACCGTGGGCAGCGGCGGCTCGCTAGGCCGCGAGGGGCCGATGACCCGGCTGGGTGCCATGGCCTCCTCCTGGATGGGCCAGCGCTTCGACCTGCCGCCCCACCGGCTCAAGATCCTGGTGGGGTGCGGCGCCGCGGCGGGTCTCGCGGCGACCTACAACATCCCCATCGGCGGCACGCTGTTCGCCATGGAGGTCATCCTCGGCAATTTCGCTCTGGAGATCTTCGGTCCCATCGTGGCCGCCTCGGTCATCGCCACCCTGATCGCCCGTTCGCTCACCGGCAACGAGCCGCTCTACGCCGCGCCCGACTTCGCGCTGACGAGCGGCTGGGAGATGCTCCTCTACGGGGGGCTGGGTATCGTCGGCGCCTTCGCCTCGGTGGCCTTCATGGTGGGGGTGAGTTGTGGCGGGGCCGGCTTCAAGAAGCTCTCCAGGATGAAGATCCTGCCGCGGCCGTTCCAGCCCGTGGTGGGCATGGCGCTCCTGGGCATTCTCGGGCTCTACATGCCCTACGCGCTCGGCCGTGGGACCGGCCTCATCAACATGGCCCTGACGGGCGAGCTCAAGCTGCCCTCGCGGCTCGCCCTGCCGGCGGACTTCACCATCCTCCTGCTCCTGGGGCTCGCCGTCGTCAAGCTGGCGGCCACGGCCATCACCCGGGGGAGCGGCGGCTCGGGCGGTCTCTTCACGCCTTCGCTCGCCTTCGGCGCCCTGGTGGGGGGGGCCTACGGTTTCTGGGTCCACTCCCTGTGGCCGCACGCCGCTTCTCCCTATGGCGCCTACGCGGCCGTGGGCATGGCGGCCGTCATGGCGGGGACGAGCCACGCGCCCATCAGCGCCATCCTCATCCTCTTCGAGTTCACGGGCAATTACGACCTCATCCTGCCCGTGATGCTGGCCGCCATCCTGTCGAGCCTGATCGCCCGGCGGCTGCGGCCGTACTCCATCTACACCGAAGCGTTGCGCGGCCGCGGGGTGGACCTGCCCTGGCGCATGGAGGAGGCCGTGCTCGCCGGCCTCAAGGCCGAGAACCTGGTGCGCGCCGATTCCAATACCCTGAAGCCGGGCGACTCCTATGGCGACGTGGTGCAGAAGTTCCTCTCGACCCGCCGCCAGCGCCTGCTCGTGGTGGGCGCGGACGGCAAGCTCCTGGGCGCCGTCTCGCTCCACGACATCAAGTCCGCCTTGGAGCACCCGGAGACCATGACCGCCGTGGTGGCCTACGATCTGATGGTGCCGGTCGACCAGGTCCTGAAGAAGGACGAGCGCCTGCACCGCGCCACCGAGATCTTCGCTCACAGCGACTACGAGCGGCTGCCGGTGGTGGACGACGACGGCGTGTTTCTGGGCGTCATCGCCAAGCGCGACCTGCTGGCCGTCTACGCCCAGGAGGTGCTGGGCCGGCCCGCCCTGCTCACCACCTTCGTCTCCAGCCAGGACGCGCAGGCCCGCCAATACGTGGAGATCCCCCCCGACTTCTCCCTCCGCCTGGTGCCGGTGCCGAGAGAACTGGTGGGCAAGACCCTGGCCGAGGCCCGGCTGCCGCAGGTCCTGGGTGCCCGCGTGATGGAGATCCGCCGCCGCGGCAAGACGGGAGAGGAAGCCGTCATCCCCTCCGCGGAAACCCGTCTGGAGCCCGAGGACCTGCTCCTGCTCCTCGGCCCCACCGCCAAGATCGAGGCCCTGGCCCAGGGCAAGGTCGCCGAGGAAGCCTTGGCCCAGCACCAGGCCGAATAGGGATGGCGGAAGACAACGACCGGCGTCTCCTCGAACGCCTCAACGCGGCGCCGGGCCTCTGCGCCACCTGCGAGCACCTGCGCCTCGCCGCCTCTCCCCGTAGCGTGTTCGTGCGTTGCGGTCTGGCGGAGACGGACCCGCGCTTCCCGCGCTATCCGCCGCTGCCGGTGGTGGCGTGTCGAGGATACAAGGAGGGCAGAGCACAGTGATATGCTACGGGAGCATTTCAAGAGAAAGGAGACTCCCTTTGCGAAATCGCCGACCCCTTGCCCTCCTGGCCCTCCTCCTGCTTCTGCTCCCCCTGTCCGCGCGGGCAGAGCTCACCCCGGTGGGCGTCCCGCTGATTCTCGACAGTGCGCCTTTCTGCTCTTCTTCCGGTGCGGACAAGATGGAGGTGATCGCCACCCCGAAGGGAGCGTTCGAGGTCGTCTGGGCCGATGAAGTCGAGGACTTCGTGGTGAAGGGCCAGCGCTTCGGGCGCAACCTGGTGCCCACGAGCCCGCCGGAGGCCCTGCTGCCCCTGCACGGCGGGCTCTTCTTCTCTGATTTCGCGGGGACCTTCGCGGGCCGCTACCAGTTGGCGTTGAACGCGGCGGACTTCGACGCCCGGCCGGCCGACCCGCTGACGAGCTATCGGTTGCAACTCGACCTCGAGGGCAATCCGGTGGCGACGGCCCGCTTCAAGCCGCCGCGTTTCCTCAAGATTGCTCCGGCCGCCAAGGGAGACTCCCTGCAGTTCCGCTCCGAGCCGCCGGTCTTCGGACCCCCGAATTGCCTGGGCCTGGGGCTGCTGGCCAGCCGCATCAACGCGGGCGGTGCCCCGCTCACCGCCGAGAGCCGCGTCACCCGCCGTGCCACCCCTTGGAACGGCACCTACCTCGCGGTGGCCCGCTTGCCCAACGACACCTTCATCGCCGCCTACAGCACCTGCAACGGCCTGGTCGCCCGCCGCCTGAACGCCGCCGGCGCACCCGTGGGCAAGCCGATCGACCTCCCACTGCCGGGCCGGGTGGGGAACTTCGCCGGCGTCAACCTCCTGGTCGCGGCGCACAGCGGCACCAACTTCGCGGTGGCGTCGATGGTCTCCAGCACGATTCCCGGCGCCTCTGGAACGTATCTGCAGGCGGTGGTGAACGGGCAGGTGCTCAGCCCCGTCCACCTTGCCCCCCCGATCGGTAACCTGGTGGACCTGGCGATCTCTCCTACCGGCGGGTACCTTCTCCTCTTCGATGGCCCCAACAGCGATCCAACCCTCCCCAGGATCTTCGCCCAGGAGCTCGACGCCCGGGGTGTTCCACAGGGGACGCCGCTGGCGCTCACCGGAGAAGGCCAAGGCGGTGTCGCCGGAGCCGCCGCCAGCCTGCCGGACGGTCGCTGGATCGTCGTCACGCGGGCGCAGGAGGGCAACGAAACGGGCTGCGGCGAGCGCGTGGTCATGACCGTGCTTGACAGCAATTAGGACGAAGCTCGTACAGGGGGGACCGGCAGGATCCTGACGGACTTGCCGGTCAGCGCTCGTCGCGGGACTCCATGGCGCCGAGATTGAGCGCGCCTCCACCGCCGTCACGCCAGCGCTCCAGAAACCCAACCAGGATCTCGGCAGACAGTTCCAGAATCGCGACGATCACCTCTGCGAGCACCTCTCCCACGGCGGTCCTCCCTCGACTTCTCTACGGCTTGCCTGGCCTGTGGGTTTCTCCGCCCTTTGACATCCCCCGTCCTCTGCCGGTATTCTCCGGATTGCATTACGAGCGGTCCGGCTCCGGCCGGGCTCGGCAACCTGGGACGGACACCCAAGGTGCCCTCTCGCTGATCGGCGAGGATGCGGTCGCCCCTGGTGACAATTAAGTGTCCGGAGCGGAAAGCCCGTCTCGTGATGCATACGAGCCGGGCTTTTTCCGTTTCTACCGGTTGATTGTACGAAGGAGGAGAGAGTGAGCGACCCGGTCTTCAACGTCCCGTTCCCCCAGCGTCCCGCCGATGTGGACGAGCGCACCGCCCTTCTGCTCGCCGCCCTTTCGGAGCGCGTCCTGGTGCTCGACGGCGCCACGGGCACGGCTCTACAGGGCGTCGTCCTGACCGCCGACGACTTCGGCGGTCCCGATCTCGAGGGGTGCAACGAGAACCTCTGCGCTACCCGGCCCGACGTGGTGGACGGTGTCCATGAGGGCTACCTCTCGGTGGGCTGCGACGTCGTGGAGACCAACTCCTTCGGCGGCACGCCCCTGGTGCTCGGCGAGTACGGCCTGTCGGACCGCGCCTACGAGCTCAACCGCCTGGCGGCTTCCATCGCCCGCGGCGCCTGTGCACGGCACTCGACGCCGGAGAAGCCCCGATTCGTCTGCGGCTCCATGGGGCCGACGACGAAGGCCATCTCGGTCACGGGCGGCATCACGTTCGAGGGTCTGACCGAGAACTTCCGGGTGCAGGCCCTGGGATTGATGGCCGGCGGCGCCGACTACCTGCTCCTGGAGACCGCCCAGGACACGCGCAACGTCAAGGCCGGGCTGATCGGCATCGAGCGGGCGTTCGCCCAGGCGGGGTGGAAGATCCCGGTCGCCGTCTCGGCCACCATCGAGACCACCGGCACCATGCTGGGCGGCCAGGACGCCGAGGCGTTCGCCGTCTCCATGCTCCACGCCGATCTCCTGTACGTGGGTTTGAACTGCGCCACCGGTCCGGACCTGATGACGGACCACGTGCGCACCCTCGCCGACATCTGCCGCACCCGCGTGGCCTGCGTGCCCAACGCCGGCCTGCCGGACGAGGAGGGGTGCTACACCGAGGGCCCGGACGTCTTCGAGCGCGTCTTCACCC
>CAXTNS010000407.1:0-1017 GCA_964245465.1 uncultured Thermoanaerobaculia bacterium | reverse complement strand
CGTTTCCTCGACGCCGGCTGGCTCAACCTGGTGGGCGGTTGCTGCGGCACGCGGTCGGCCCACGTGGCGACCCTCGCGAAGCTGGTCCAGGGCCGGAAGCCGCGGACGATCCCCCACCACCGGCGGAGCCTCGTCTCCGGCCTCGAAGCCGTGGAGCTCTCCGAGGCCCAGCGGCCCATCCTCGTGGGCGAGCGCACCAACGTGCTCGGCAGCCGCAAGTTCAAGCAGCTCATCCAGGCCGGCCAGCACGAGGCCGCGGCCGAGGTGGGCCGGGCGCAAGTGAAAGCCGGCGGCCAGATCCTCGACGTCTGCCTCCAGGACCCGGACCGCGACGAGATCGGCGACATGGAAGGCTTCCTCGACCGGCTCGTCCGCCTCGTCAAGGCGCCGCTCATGATCGACTCGACCGACGCCGCCGTCATGGAGCGGGCGCTCACGTATTGCCAGGGCAAGTCGATCCTCAACTCGATCAACCTGGAGGACGGCCTCAGCCGCTTCCAGCGGGTGGTGCCGCTCGCCCGGCGCTTCGGCTCGGCCCTGGTGGTGGGCCTGATCGACGAGAAGGGGATGGCGGTGGACGTCGAGCGCAAGGTCGAGGTGGCGCGGCGCAGCTACCAGATCCTGGTCGAGGACATGGGGGTCGCGCCCGAGGACGTCTGGTGGGACGCGCTCGTCTTTCCCTGCGGCACGGGCGACGCCGCCTACCTGGGCTCGGCCGCGCAGACCATCGAGGGCGTGCGTGCCGTCAAGGAGCTGTTCCCGGATTCGAAGACCATTCTCGGCGTTTCGAACGTCAGCTTCGGCCTGCCCAACGCCGGCCGCGAGGTGCTCAACTCGGTCTTCCTCTACCACGCCACCAAGGCCGGGCTCGACGCGGCCATCGTCAACACCGAGAAGCTGGCCCGCTATGCCGACATCCCCCAGGAGGAGCGGGACCTCGCCGAGGCTCTGATCTTCCTGCCGCTGGGCGACGTCGAGTCCGGCACCCGGGCGGTCGAAGCTTTCACCGCCCATTTC
>CAXTNS010000406.1:0-6485 GCA_964245465.1 uncultured Thermoanaerobaculia bacterium | reverse complement strand
GTCCCGTCCCACCCTGGGGGTCGTCACCTGCGCCACGCGGGGGATCAAGGTGGATGGGACGGTGTTCCTGACCTGCCGGCGGACGTTCCTGGTGCCGACGCGGGTGCATTCGGCGGGGAGCGCCGCACCCCTTCCTTGACCCCCTTCCCGCCGCGTTCTACCATTCCCAGCATCGAGTCGGAGGAACAGGAACGCCGCGCCTCGCCGGGGTGAAATGGAACCCTGGCGCGCGACATCTTCCCATGCAAAAGGAGGATCGCCGGCATGATCTGCCCGAAGTGCGGCTTTGAGCAGCCTGAGAGTCCGGAGTGCATGCGGTGCGGCGTCGTCATCAGCCGGTACAAGGGGCCGGTCCTCGCCGGGGCTGCGGCTCATGCCGAGCCTCCGCCTCTACCCTTACCTCCTCCTCTGCCGCTTTCGGAGGGCGCGGGCACGATGTTCGGCGAACCGGCTCCCGCCGCCGCAATGGCGGGGGGCGGCACGCTGTACGAGGGTCCCATGCCAGCGACGGCCGGCGGTGGCATGGCCTATGGCGGTCTGAGCCCCGCACCCGTCGTCCTGGGATGGGTCCAGGGGGAACTCGGGGTCGGCCGGACCCTGAGCGAGACGTTCTCCGTCTACTTCTCGAACTTCCTTCCATTCGCTTTGCTGACGGCAACCGTGGAGGAGCGGCCAGGGGTGTTCGAGGCTTTAGAGCGGAGCACGTACCTCACCGAGGGCTATCGGGGTGAGGTCTTGGGTATTTACTTCCTGCTCTGGGTCATCCTCATAGGGTTCGCGGTTGTCGCGGTCCTGGTCGCGGGTGGTAACGAGACGCTCCGACTCGTCTTGATGGGGGTCGTCAACCTCCTGATCACGGGCCTCTTCGCCACCGCCGCGGCCATCCTGTATTACCGCCTGCGCAGCATCAAAGAATCGATCGACGTTGACCAGATCTCTTCGGTCTTCGCCTGAGCGCGTGCTTTTCGCGTTCCTCCTCGCCGGTGCCCTGCTCATGGGCACCGTGCCGGCGGGCGCGCAGCCGGAGCCGGCGGAGGTGCAGGCAAAGGCGCGGGAGGTGCTGAAGGGCCCGCGCTACCAGCGCGAGATGCCGACGCACAGAGAGCCCACGGACCTCGACGATTCCAGGGGCCGCGAGCTTCTCGGCGGGGGTGGTGGGGTCCCGGCTCCGGTCGTGATGCCGGCTCTGGGAGCGGGAGCCGCGATCGGACAGGTCGTCTTCATCATTCTCATCGTGGTGGCCGTGCTCCTCCTCGCGGGCTGGCTCGGCCAAGCGGTCGTCCGGCGGCGGCGCGGGGCCGAGACGGTCGAAGTCGCCGCGGAGGAAGCTGCGGTCCGGGAACGGGAGCCGACGTTCGACGAGGCGACCCGGCTGGCGGCCGAGGGGCGGTACGCCGAGGCGGTGCATGCCCTGCTGCTCGCGGCGATCCGCCATTTCGCGGAGCGCTCGCGGGTGTCGATCCAGCCGTCCCGCACGAGCCGCGAGTTGGTGCGGCTGCTGCCGCTGGGCGCCGAGACCCGGGAGGCGTTCTCGGATCTCGTGCGGACGGTGGAGCTGTCGCTCTTCGGCGGCGCGGCCGTGGGCCAGGAGGAGTATGAGCGGAGCCTCGCCCGCTTCCGGGATCTGACCCGGAGGGCCGCATGACCGGGACCTCGGAGGTCACCGACACCACCGGGGCCGTCGAGGTCACCGAGGAACTGGAAGGCGGTTTCTCGCGCCGGACGCTGGGATGGGTCATCGGCAGCGTGGCGGTCTCGCTCGCCGTGACCCTCCTGCTGATGATCCGCGCGCAGAGGCTGGATCAGGTGCCACCACCGGAGAACAACAGCTTCAGTTACAGCGCCCTCGGCCACAAAGCGGCGGTCGAATTCCTGGAGGGGGAGGGGTTTGGAGTCGTATCGAACCGGTCGCTGTTGGGAGGCGACATCGGTCCTCAGCGTCTGCTGGTTCTGGCCGAGCCGGACCCGAGAAGGCCCGTCTGGGATCCGGAGCGCCTGAAGGAGCTGGCTGACAGGGCCAGGGACCGCAAAGCTCCGCTCGTGCTCGTCCTCCCCAAGTGGCACGCGGGGGTTCCTCGCAAAGACAAGCCGGAATGGCTAGAAAGGGTGAAGATCCGGTCGAAGCGAGAGGTCTTGCGAGCGGCCGAGGCGTTGGGTGATCCCGACCTGCAAGACCTTTCCTTGAAGCGGCAGCGGAGGGCGGAGGGCTGCACCGCGTCGTGGTCTTCCGGGGGCTCGCCGATCCCGTTGAAGGTGGACGTCCAATGGGTTCAGCTCCTCCAGCCGGCCCCCAATCTACAGGCGCTGGTGTCCTGTTCGGGCCGGACCCTGATCGCCCAACGTCCGGCGACGGCTACGGGGCCATGGATCATCGTCGTGGCCGATCCGGACCTCCTCAACAACCAGGGGCTCGGCCGGGGGGAGAACGCGCTGGTGATCCATCAGCTCTTCACTCAGGGGCTCGGGGCCACGGGCGCGGTGTTCGACGAGACGATCCACGGGCTCACCCGCACGCCGGGCCTGTTGGCCGAGGCCGCGAGCTTCCCGCTGGTGCTGGCCGTGCTCCAGGGGCTGGTGCTTCTGGGCGTGGTGCTCTGGGCGGGGATGGGCCGGTTCGGCAAGCCGCTGCCCCTTTCGATGGGGCGCGCGGCGGGCAAGGAGATCCTGATCGACAACACCGCCAAGCTGCTGGCGAACGGCGGGCACGCGGCGGACGGCGTGGTGCGCTATTTCCGGCAGGTCACGCGGGCGGTGGCCGCCCATTATTTCCTGCCGCCCGACCTGCCGGACGGCGAGCGGATCGCCAGGCTGCAAAGGATCACCGACGCGCGCGGCGTCAGGATGCATCTGGCCGAGGTGGAACGGACGCTGCTCCAACTGCCAGCGGGCCGGCAGGGCGAGGAGCAGGCGGTCCGGTACGCCCGGCGGCTTCACGACTGGAGAGTGGAGATGACGAATGGCCATTGAAAAAGTGCGTGAGCTGGGCCAGGCCCTGCGCGAGCGGATCGGCCGGGTGATCATCGGCCAGGAAGAGGCGGTGCACCTGCTGATGGTGGCCCTGGTGTCGGAAGGGCACCTTCTGTTCGAGGGGCCGCCGGGCACGGGCAAGACCCTGCTGGCGCGCACGTTCGCGGCTTGCCTGAAGCTCGATTTCAAACGCGTTCAATTCACGCCCGACCTGATGCCGGGCGATCTCGTGGGCACGAACCTGTTCAATTTCCAGACGAACACGTTCACGCTCACCAAGGGCCCGATGTTCACCGAGTTCCTGCTGGCGGACGAGATCAACCGCACGCCGCCCAAGACGCAGGCCGCTCTGCTGGAGGCCATGCAGGAGCGGACGATCACGATCGACGGCACGTCGCACCCGCTGTCCGGCGGCTTCATGGTGGTGGCGACCCAGAACCCGATCGAGCAGGAGGAGACGTATCCGCTGCCCGAGGCGCAGCTCGACCGCTTCCTGTTCAAGGTTCTGATCGGTTATCCCCAGCGCGAGGAAGAGCTGACGATGGTCAAGACGCACGGCCATCAGACGGCCATGCCGAATCTGGACAAGCTGGGGATCAACCCGGTCTGCGACCTGCGGTTCATCCAGTGGGTGCGGCAGGTGGTGGCGGGCATCCGCCTGGCGGACGAGACGGTGGCCTACGTGGTCGACCTCATCCGCGCCACGCGCAACCACCCGGCGCTGCAATACGGCGCGAGCCCGCGGGCGGCCAACATGCTGGCCGCGGCGTCGCGGGCGGCCGCGGTGCTGGAAGGGCGGGATTTCGTGATCCCGGATGACATCAAGGGTCTGTTCAATCCCCTGCTCAGGCATCGCGTGGTGCTGTCGCCGAGCGCGGAGGTGGATGGGTTGGGAACCGATCAGGTTTTGGATCAGATCCTGGGACAGGTGCCAGCTCCGAGATAAGTGCGATGAAGCCCACCCGCCGCGCCATCCTGTTCGCCGCCATCGGCCTGGCCGTGGCCTTGTTGCCCACGGTGATCCATCCGCGGCTCTGGCCGTTCTGGCCGGTGTATCTGGGCGCAATGGCGCTGGCTCTGGGGGTGGATGCGCTGGCGGTTCCCAGCCAGCGGGCGGTGCAGTGCTCGGCCGAGGTGCCGGGAACACTTTATATTGGCGCGGAGGAGGAGGCTGTCGTAACGGTCAAGATGCCGTCCCGCCGCCGGGTGCCGGTGACGGTGGCGGTCGATCTATCGGACCGTCTGATGCCTCAGCCGCAGTTGCGGGGCCGGGTTTCGGCGGAAGGGACCGGGTTTCGCCTGCGGCTGGTGCCCACGCGGCGGGGGCGGATCGTGGTCGAACGGGCGTGGATCCGCTACGCGGGGCCGCTGGGGCTCATGGCCGCCGTGGCGCGGGTGGACTTGAAGCGGCAGGCGGCCGTGGTGCCCAACATCCGGCCGGTCAAGACCGTGGCCCTGCGGTTCATGACCGACCGGGAGTTCCGCGCGGGCCTGAAGATCGAGCGTTATAAAGGGGACGGCACGGAGCTGGACTCTCTGAAAGAGCACGTGCCGGGGGAGGACCACCGGGCGATCGACTGGAAGGCCTCGGCGCGGCACAAGAAGATCGTCTCCCGCCAGTTCCGGGCCGAGCGCAATCATCAAGTCGTCATCGCGATCGATACCGGACATCTGATGTGCGAGTCCCTGGAAGGCATTCCGAAAGTCGATCACGCGGTGAACGCGGCGCTTCTTCTCTCCTACATCTCCTTGAAGGCGGGGGACCGCGTGGGGCTCGCCACGTTCGATTCGCGTTTCGGGCTGTACGTGGAGCCCAAGGGGGGATTGCGGGGCTTCAACGTCCTCTCCCACATGGCGGGAAAAGTGGATTATTCCGACCGCGAGACCAATTACACGCTGGGCCTGACCTCGATCGGCCAGCGGCTCTCGCGGCGGTCGCTGATCGTGGTGCTGACGGATTTCGTGGACACCATTTCCGCGGAGCTGATGGTGGAGAACCTGGACCGGCTGTCGCGCCGCCACGTGATCATTTTCGTGGCCCTTCAGGACCCGGGGCTCGCGGCCACGGCGGCGGGCGATCCGGCAACGCTCCTGGATCTCAATCGTGCTGTCGTCGCGGGCGGGCTGCTGCGCGACCGCGAGGTGGTGTTGAGGCGCCTGCGCCGGCTGGGGATCTATCCCATCGACGCCACCCCGGTCCAGGTGTCGCCACGGCTGATCAATACATATCTGGACATCAAGCGCCGTGAGAGGATCTGAGGGATGAGTCATGGAGAGTTCACCCTGAAGTCCGCCCAGTTCCGCAGGGAGCGGGAACAGTCCTGGCGGGAGCTGGAGGGCCTGCTGGAGCGGGTGGAGAGGTCCGGCCTGCCGAGCCTCACGGCGGAGGAGCTGAACCGGCTGCCGGTGCTCTACCGGAGCGCCGTGAGCTCGCTGTCCGTGGCCTCGGCGATCAGTCTGGACAAGAACCTGCTCGATTATCTGCATGCCCTGGTGAGCCGCGCCTACATCTGCGTCTACGGGGCGAAACGGCGGGTGGGGGAGGCGGTCGCGGAGTTCTTCCGTTCCCAATTCCCGTGGGTGGTGCGGCGGTACCACGCGTTCGTGGCGGTCTCGATCGCCCTGGTGGTGCTGGGGACGCTCACCGGCTACCGGATGACCAAGGACGACCCCGAGCGGTACTACAGCTTCGTGGGCGGGATGGCGCAGGGGCGCACCCCTACTTCTTCCAAAGAAGAGTTGCGCAAGGTGTTGTACCAGGGGGGTGACGGGAACCTTCCGGTGTTCGCGACGTTTCTCTTCACCCACAATTCCAAGGTGGGGATGCTCTGTTTCGCTCTTGGGTTTGCCGCCGGGGTGCCGGTGATCTACCTGCTCTTTTCGACGGGCCTGATGCTGGGCGCCATGGCGGCGCTCTACGATTCGCGGGGGTTGGGGGCGGAGTTCTGGGCCTGGATCCTGCCGCATGGGGTCACGGAGATCGGTGCGATCTGCCTGTGCGGAGCGGCCGGCATGGTGATCGGCACGTCGATCGTGTTCCCGGGGCGGCACACGCGGATGCGCAATCTCGCCGTGCATGGCCGGGAGGTGGCCCTGCTGGCCATGGGGGCGGTGGTCATGCTCTTCTTCGCGGGGATGATCGAAGGGTTTTTCCGCCAGATGGTGCAGGACGTGGGGGTCCGCTGGACGCTCGCCGCCGCCACCCTCGTCTTCTGGAGCGTGTACTTCGTGACCGTGGGCCGCAGGGTACGAACGTGAGCGCGATTTCGATCGACCGGGCACGCATCCACACCATCCGCACGCCGGAGGGGCTCTCGCTGCCGTTCGTGGTGGCCCCGGCGGGGGACCGCGCCGCGGCGTTCCTCCTCGACATGCTGGTGATCGTGCTGGCCACGATCCTGGTGTGGGTCGTTACGGCGTTCAGTTTTTTCGCGGGGATGGAGAACCTGGGGCTGTCGTTCGCGATCCTGGCGGGATTCCTGCTGTGGAACTTCTATTTCATCTGGTTCGAGGTGCAC
>CAXTNS010000405.1:3465-6510 GCA_964245465.1 uncultured Thermoanaerobaculia bacterium | reverse complement strand
GTCTACCTCTTGCTGATTATGGGATTCAGTATCAGCGTCACTGTCTTCTGGCAACAGGCGGTTCATGAACGTCAGAGATCTGAGGCGGTTTTGGGATTTCTAACGGATATATTTGCCAGCTCCAATCCCAAACAGGCCAAGGGTAAAGTCATTACCGCCCGCGAGCTCCTCGACAGCGGCGTAAAAGAAATTAACGAGAGTCTAGCCGGACAACCAGAGATGCGTGCCCAGCTTATGGAGACTCTTGGGAGGGTTTATCGCAGCATTGGCCTTTCCGAGGAGGCTCGGCGGCTGCTTGAGGAATCACTGCAGATCTATCGCAAGACCCTTGAAGATGATGACCTGCGCATTGCCAGCAATCTACACAACTTGGCAAACTCTCTGCTCGATGGCGGAGATAATGTTGCCGCCGAAAGGCTAATTAGAGAGGCTTTGGCGATTCAGCGCAAGCGTGGGGACACCCGGAGCTTTGAATATTCTGCAGGCCTCACCAGCCTAGGAGCCTGCCTTGAGGAACAGGGGAAGCTCGCTGAGGCCGAGGAACTTTACAAAAAATCTCTTGATCTCAAGAAGACTCTTCCTGATATCAGCCAGAATGAAATCGCCACGAGCCTCAACAATCTTGGAAAGGTTGCCCAGGCCCGCGGAGAGTACAAAGCCGCCGAGCAATACTATCAGGATGTTCTGATAATACGCCGGAAACTCGCCGACGGCCGTCCCGACCCGGACGTGGCCATTACACTCAACAACATCGCATCCCTGCGGGAGGAAGAGAAAGATTTTGCTGGCGCTGAGGCTTTCTACCGGGAAACACTGGAGATGCGTCGCCAACTTTACAAGAGTGGTCCGAAGGTAGCTCTAGTTATTGCAAATATAGGGCATCTCAGGCAGACCCAAGGTGATGCCCCTGAGGCTGAAAAGCTCTATCGTGAAGCCTTGGCGATCGTAGACGAAACCCTTGAACCGGATCATCCGAACCGGGCCATTTTTCTCCGACATATAGCCTTCGCGTTGCTTACCCAGGGGAAGGTGGACGAAGCCGAAGCCACAATTCTCGAGGCACTGGCCATCTTCCGCAAAAAACAGTCCGACCCTTGGCGAACCGCCGATGCAGAGAGCATTCTCGGGAGCTGTCTGACCGCACAACGCCGCTTCCAAGAGGCCGAGCCGCTTCTCGTTCGGAGTTATACGGCCCTGAAGAAAGATGAAGGGTACGGCGCCAAGGAGGCGTCTGTGGCCCGCCAACGGATCATCGATCTTTATACGGCTTGGGGCAGGCCCGAGCGAGCAGCGGCGTATCAGGCGGCAGCACCGTAAAGCGGCTCGCAGATTGGCTGCTCATCCGCATGACCCTTTTTACCCCGAGGTCTCGCGTTAGTAAATAAGGGGTCGCGCGGCAGAGGATTTCCCCTGAGCCCTTCCCAGGAGTGCTCTACCGCCGTTTCCTCATCTCCGCAGTCGGTCGACGCAATGCAGGAGATGGAGACCAAAAAGGGGCGGCCCGGTGTGTCGGAGTCATGTTCTCCGGCTCACGGGCCGCCCGTGAACGAGGAGGCCGGCGCCTACCGGTCTCTAAGCTGTACGCGAGAATGGGGGAGGAAAGGGGCCGCTCGGGCTCAAGTCTCTTCCGAGAGCATCTGGTTGACTCTCTCTTCGAGGGGAGCCAACTTGTTTTCTATGATGTCCCAGATCAGCTCAAGATCGATGCCGAAGTAGTTGTGGATCAGGATGTCCCGCAGGCCGGCGATCTTCTTCCAGTCGATATCGGGATGCCGGCCTCTGATCCTCTCCGGAATCTGCTTGACGGCCTCTCCAATGATCTCGAGATTCCTGACGGCGGCGTCAACGGTCCTTCGATCATCTTGGAACGACTCGTAAGTAAAGTCTATCGTATAGATCCGGATCCACGAAATGGCTTCCAGGATGTCGTCCAGATAAACCCTATAGTCCCGGAGCATAGACCGTTTCCTGAAGGATCTTGTCCCGCAGTCGCGGTTTGATCACGTTCGACAGAACGAGGTCGACGTGGCGGCCGAAAAGCTCTTCGAGAAGGGCTTTGAGATCCATGTAATTGTCGAACGACTTGGCGCCGGGTTCGAACTCCACCAGAAAGTCCAGATCGCTGGTTTCGGTGGCTTCATCCCGGGCGAAAGAACCGAATAGGCCTAGCCTCCGCGCTCCCAGGGCTCGGATCGTCTCCCGGTGAGCTTGCAGAGTGCGAAAGATCTGTTGGCGGTCGGACGTCATCCGGGTCGAGCCTCCTTCTCGGGGATTCTAGCCCCTCACACGCTCTCCCGCGCCGGCTCCCGTAGCGGGATCATCCTTTTCGCCATCCGCAGCTCCCAGGGATCGTCGTACCGTCCGGACTCATACCGTCTCTTTGCCAGCCCTCTCAGCAGGGCCTTGCCCCATCTCGGCGTGCGGTAGTCCTGGACGGTGGGGAAGCGGCAGCCCAGCACCGTCGCGAAGTCCTTCACTCTCTGGCGGATCCGCGGTGTCAGCCAGGGCGCGTCCTGGTGGCAGACGTAGCTCTGCCATCGCGGCTCCGTCCATTCCTCGGGAGTGGTGGGAAGAGGCGGGCCTTCCGGGCCGTAGCGTTCCAGGATGGGGAGGCGGATCTCCGAGCGCGTGGCCACGGCGGCCGGGTCGCGCTGCGGGGTGGGACTGTAGAAGTAGAGGATGACCTCGCACTCGGGGTGGAGGGCCTTGAGCCTCTTGATGAGGTCGAAGGTCTTCTCGATCTCCCCCTCAGGATCTTCAGGGCCGCCGAGGACGAAAGAGAATTCCGGGACCACCCCATGAGCCCGGCACAGGCGGGCCGACTCGAAGGTGTGCTCCACGCGGCTGCCTTTCTTCATCGAGCGCAGCACGCCGTCGCTCGCCGCCTCGGCGCCGATGTAGGCCATCCTCAGGCGGCTCCGGCGGATCAGCTCCCAGGTTGAGGAGGAGAACTCGGCCAGGGTGTCCGCGCGGGCGTAGCACCACCAGGGCATCTCGATCCGCGCCAGGGCTTCCAGGATGGGGACGCTCGTCTCCTCGCGGTCG
>CAXTNS010000405.1:0-3455 GCA_964245465.1 uncultured Thermoanaerobaculia bacterium | reverse complement strand
GCGAAGAAATTGTTGTCGTAAAACTGCGCCGCGGTCGCCCCCCAGCGGTCGCGCAGGGTGGTGAGGGCGGCCGTGATCCTCGCCGGCGCATCCAGCCGCGTGAGGCCGTTGAACATGGAGACCACGCCGCAGAAGGTGCAGCGATACCGGCAGCCGATCGCTGCCTGATGCACAGCCGTGCGCGTGCCCATGAAGCTCGGCCGCAGGTAGCGGTCCATGTCCGCCGCGACGCGCTCGTAGGGGAGCGGGGGGAAGCGGTCCGGCGGCTCGAAGGGGCGGTCCGGGTTGTGGCGCACCTCTCCGGCGTCTTTCCAGGTGATGCCGGCGATACCCTGGATAGCCGAGCCGTCGCGGGCCGAGGAGGTCCGAGAGGGCGGCCCCGCGTCCGGGAGGGCTGCGAGCAGGGCCAGCAGCGTGCCCTCGCCCTGGCCGCGCACCACGTAATCCACATAGGGCGCGTTGATGGCCGCCTCCGGGTACATCGTGGGGAAGTAGCCGCCCCAGGCGATGGGCACTTCGGGTTGGGCCTCTCGCGCCGCCCGGGCGATCTCGATGGCGGGCGCCACCTGCGGCCCCGGCATCACCGTGATCCCCAGCAGGTCGCACGGCCCCGCCGCCAGCTCGCGGAGAACGGTGCCGCAAGCATCGGGATCGACGTTGCCGTCGACGATCCGGTACTCGTACCGGTCCTCCAGCACCGCGCCCAGGGCGAGCAGGGAGAGCGGCATGCGCACCGCCTTGGGCGGGCACATCCGGGGATTCACGAGGAGGACCTTACCAGTCACGAGAGTAGTCTGCCCTTAAGTTCCTCATAGTCAGGGAAACGGCTATCCGCAGAAATCAACTGCGCATCGTTAACGATCGCCGTTGCGATGATGATCCGGTCCTGGGGATCTCGATGGTGTTCAGGAAGCTCCACTGCGAGCTGAGCTATGGCGTCTCGCCAACCCTGTTTTCCTGAGCCGTCCCCTAACCACCAGATCCAGGCATGGGTGTCCAGGACTATCATTTCGGCGTCCAGTCTTCTTCTGGCACGCTGTCGAAGATCTCGCCGTAAACCCGCGTCTTTCCGGCGATTGACGGGTGAGGCCGGCGAGTTCCTCGAGTCTCGTCGTCGATGGTCAAGACAATGACCTCGACCCGGTGATTCTCGAAAGCCTCGGGAAGCTCCAGCACGAGTTGACGGCCTACCAGTTGTTCGATTCGGCGCTCCACTTCCATTGAGAAATCTCCCCTTTACCGGCTCTTCAGGCGGCACCTGTGAGGTTAGCGGTCCCCAGGTAGACCGTCAATCTCCGGCACCGGCAACCCTCCGTATGGCGTGGACCGTGACGACCTCGTTGCCCAGGTCCTTGCGCGCCGCCGTCTCGATGCTGAAACCGCCACGTCGCAGGGCGGCGAGGAGGGCCTCCCCATCGCCATCCGTCGAGAGGCAGAGGAGGGCCGTTCCCCGCTCCGTCAGCGCGTCCGGGAGACCGGCGGCGAAGCGCTCCAGCACGTCCGTCCCCCGCCAGGCGAGGTCGAGCCGGTCCCGGGGAGCGCCGCGGAAGAAAGGGGGATTGAAGAGGACAAGGTCGAAGCGCTCCCCCGAGACCGGCGCGAAGAGGTTCCCCTCGCGGACTTCGACGCGGTCTTCCAGATGGTTGAGCAGGGTGTTGACGCGGGCGCAGCGAACGGCCTCGGGGTTCAGGTCCACCGCGGTCACCCGGAAACCTCGACGGGCCGCGAACACGGCACCCGCGCCAGAGCCGGTCCCCAGGTCCAAGGCTCGGCCCTCCCCCTCCGGCGGCGCCGCGAACGGCGAGGACGCCACCGTCCGGGCCAGGATCTCGCCGGTCCGGAACAGGACGGGATTGAAGACCTGGGGGAGGACGACCAGCGCCACGCCGTCGATCTCCTCGACGGTCACGCGGCCCAACCGCCGTCGCAGCAGCGGACGCTGGACGGAGTAGCCCAGAAGGGTCAGTCGGCGGGTGAGGGCGTTCATCTTGGAAGCAGCCACGAAAAGCTTGGTGTCCCGACGATTATGCCCCAGATGTCCGGCTACCCGAGCCCCATCCAGGGACAGTTCTGGAGGAGCCGCGGTGAAGCCGGTCACATTGCGGTGGAATCTCCAGAGTTTGCGGCCTATCCGGAGATTCTGCGGTGAGCCTAGAAACTTTGCAGTGTACGGAGAGATATTGCGGTGGATCTGTGGACGAAACCGCAGAATCTCTGGGTTCCCTGCAACATCAAGCCATATTGCGGTGAGTCTAGGGGCGTTGCGGCGGATCTGAAGAAGCTGCGGCGGGTCTGGAGATTCTGCCGCAGGATCTCTGATTTCACCGCAATGTAGAGTGACTTTGCGGTAGACTAGAATATCTTGCGGTGGATCTGGGGACGTTGCGGTGCACCTGTGAATTTCGCCGCAGATTCTCTAGATTTGCCGCAGACTGGAGCCATGTTGCGGTGGACTTGGCGACTTTGCGGTGAAGCGGCACGCCGATCATTACCTGCGGCAGTTTGGGTGGTGAGGGGCTCAGTGGGGATACCCGAAGAAGGGATAGTGCAGGTCCGGTACGTGAGCGCCATCCTTGGCTGAAGCTTTGGGTCTTGCCGGATCCGCGCGTAGAGTTCGAACGTCAGGAAGAAGACGGCGAAGTCGTTGCCGCCATAGAGTCCGTAGGCTCTCTCGGCGGACCCGGTCTCGATGAGCAAGTCATTCAGGAACTAGCGAAGCCTTCGGCCTCAAACCGACAAGTTTGTATCTGAAGAGAGCAACAAGGACCCAGGTGATAACAATTTGAAGGATATTGAGAGCGGAGTTAGGATACTGCCATGGCAACTTTATCAGAGATCCTGGAAGGCCACGTGACCTTGGATGTAGAGAGCGTCGATCGCTTGTACCTGAACGGGTATGTCCCGTCTCTGGTAACGGCGGGAGGTTTGACGACGTTCATACGCGAGCACCTGGGCAAACCGATTCCCTCCCCTGCGGTTCTAGGCCAGGTGACGTCGCGGTTTCGCGATCAGGTGCAGGCGTTTGCTGCGGACCACGAAATCCCGCTGATCCACTTCGAGCGTGGCGAGAGGAAAGATGACCGGGCGAACCGGATGCGCCGGCAACGCGGCGTTCGAGGAGAGGTCGTCTTCATTGGCGTAGCGCAGGAAAAGGCAAGGACCTACTCGGGGCGCAAAGTCCCTGAGAAGGGTCCGACCTGGTTCGACTACAGCCGGGACAAGACGGTATGCGTGAACCACTATTCCTTCTATGTGGATGACGAGGAGTTCGGTCCGGCTCTGGTGAAGGTGTGCAGTTATGCCCTGGTCTTGAAGATCTGCCTGAACGGCCACGAGTGGGCCCAAGCGTCAGTTGGACCAGCAGGGGATGGCCTACACCGCTCTGGACAACGGTTTTCTGGGAGTGTGCCGATGCTGATGCGCTGCAGAAGGTATGCAATGCCTTGGGTCCCTAA
>CAXTNS010000404.1:410-6513 GCA_964245465.1 uncultured Thermoanaerobaculia bacterium | reverse complement strand
GTCTCCTCCTCTACACCGACGGCGCTCCCGAAGCCCGCAACCCCGCGGACCAGGAGTTGGGCATGGATCGTCTGGAAGAAGCCTTCCTGGACCTCCGCGACCGGCCCGTGAGCGAAGCCGTGGACGAGCTGATGGATCTGGTGCGCCGCCACTGCGACCGGCGGCCCGTGGCGGACGACGTGACGGTGGTGATGGTGGAGCGGGAGGGTTGATCGAGGTCAGGTGCCTGGCTCACGAAGCTTCGGCACCTCTTTGGCCTTTTCGATCAGAGTAGAAGCATCCCAGTCCGGTAACAGGGTCCGGCGTTCCTCGGTGTAGTTGCCTGAGCCGGGATCATATTGGCGCAAAAATCGGACTGCATTGACCCAGCCCAGAGCTTCAACGAGGGCACGAAATCCACGATTCCTCAGCTCACTCTGGTTGGTGATCAGTGCTTCCATTGAGAGATCTCCTCGATGAAGTGAACGGGATCGGTGACCTGAACTTTGAGTTCGCCTTCCAGCATGCTTGGCGCTCCTACTGAACCGTTGCCATCGTAACGATGAAGCAGGCGACGGCCAGTGTATAGAGGGTGCAACCGATCACCGAAGGCTTGCCAAGAAACGTGCGAACCGAGCGGCGCGACAACAAGATCAAGGCAAAAGGAACGAACAGCAGGTTCAGCCAGAAGGCTGATTCAGAGAGGCCCCCGTGAATTGCTTTCCACATGGGGTTCCCAATCCAACTGCTCTCTGCCAGGCCCTCGATGTCGAGCAGTTGGACGGCGAAAAGGAACTCTGCGGCAAGAAAGCTCAGCGGAGCGAGTGAAAGTAGCCGGCGCCCCCAGTTTGGAGGGCGCGTGGAGAGAAGCGTCACCAGGAAGATGGGGGCGATCAGACCGGCGGTAACGAGGCCCAATGTGAGACCCAGGCTGCTGCGTCCCAGATAGGTCTGGCCGTGAAGGTGCAGCCAGATGACCCGGCCCTCCGCGGTCAACAGAACCAGGCTGGACAGGGCGAGCGCGGAGATCAGGACCAGGCGAAGACTCCCGTCAGACTCGGGGAGAGGTTCCTTTCCGTTCCCGAGGGTCAACGAATGGCTCATCTCGCCTCCTCAATCGTCAATGCTGGCCCTATTCTATCCTGGATAGCACGAGCTCGATCCTCTATGCTCAAGCGTTTTTCAGGACGGCGCGGGTGAGGGCCTCAAGTGCCGCCTGGATCGCGGCGGCCACCTCCGGATCAGCGGCCGCCGTGGCCTCGTCGAGCCCTCGGCCCGCGAAAGGGACCGCAAAGGGTGATCCAGCGACGAGCTGCGCTGACATCGTCCGGAGCGTCTCGGCGAGGGATGCCTGTGCATGCGTCGCGTGGGGCGAGGCGTTGACGAGCGCCATGGGTTTTCCTGGGACCTCGCTGCCTCCAACCAGCCAGTCCAACGCGTTCTTCAGAGATCCAGGAACGCCGTGGGCGTACTCTGGGCTGGAGATCAGGATGCCATCCGCCGCTCCGACCTGCGCCCGCAGGTCACGCACCAGCGGCGGAAGCTTAGGATCGTCGAGAGCGGTGTCCAGGTCCGGATTGAAATGCGGCAGCTCGGCGAGCCCGGTGTAGAACGCAACCTCGATGCCGGCTGGCGCCAGAGCCGCCGCGACCCGGAGCAGGGTTGTATTCGAAGACTTGGCCCGCAGGCTACCCGAAATCGCAAGCAATCGCATTACTTGAGAGCTGGTGTCGCAATGTTAGCGGTTGAGAATCGAGAGATACGCGCGCCAGACACCGACCTCCTCCGTGTACCGCTTGGCCATGACGCGAGCGATCTGCGCGATGTGGTTGAGGTCATGAACGGCCCACGTCGCCAGAAGCTGGCCCAGAGTGACCGAACCGAGCTCGGGATGGCGGCCCGGCAATGCCAACTGAGCCTCGGTAAGCCGCCAGTTCCTGACGGTCTCGAGATTGGCTTGGCGAAGCTCCGCGAACCTGTCGAGGAACTGGTCCAGAGACCAGCCCGCGAAGCGATCAAACTGAGCGAAGCGGTCCAATGGCTCGAACGGCCGGTCTTCGCCGTGTTCCAGGATGATCCGGGCACGAGGGACCCAGTCGGTCTCTTCGCAGTGGATGAGATGGCCCACCACGTCGAACGCGCTCCAGGTGTCGGCGCCTTCGTCGATGCTGTGCCACGAAGCGCTCGTGCCGCGGAGGAGGGCGTCCAACACGGCAGGAGTGCGCCCCAGAAGGTCGATCGTCTCGGGAAGGTTGAAGCTCACCGTGGTCCTCTTCACTATTGAGTGAGCAGCGCACGCGACCTTTCTCGTGGAACGACAACCGGCGCCAAAAGGATGAGGAGCAATGCCGCTACGGCCTCACACCAGATGAGGAGGTTGATACGGAAGGGCAGGTCCGAAGGCGCCGCAAACCGGTAGTGTCCGAGCACGAACAGGCTCAACCCCCCATACAGCCAGAGAGCGGCGATCGACGGCCATCTGCGGCACCAGCGTGCCAACCACCAGCCAACCAGGAGGAAAGGTGTGATGACAAACCAGAGGACGTCAACGATATGGGGAGACGAGATCCATTTCGGCTCAGGATACTGGTGAAAGTGAACGATATTGTCCCCAAAGTGGAGGATCGAGGCGATCAGGTTTGCCACTACGAGAACCGCCAATGATTTTGACGTTGTCATATCCGATCTCTGCCGGCCCGATTCCTGCGTAGGCTCCAAATAGATCTTTTTCTTGACGTCTTCCATCTTACACTTCCTTCGCCCTGTCGTTATGTGTCAAGCGAGGCCTCAGCGCCGCCCGGAGCGCCGCGTTCAAGGTGATCCCCAGGGTGATCGCGATCACCACGCCGTTGCTCAGAAAGAGCTGGGCCGTGGGAGAGAGGGAGGTCAGCCACTCCTTCTTGCCCCCGGCGGCGAGGGGCAGGGTGAGCGCCGCAATCAGGGAGATCGCGGTGGTCACCAGGAAGACCTCGTCCTTCTGGCCGCAGGCGAGCAGGCGCAGCCCGGCGGTGGCGATCATGCCGCAGACCACGAGGAAGACCGCGCCCACGATGGGCCGCGGGATGAGCACCAGGAGCGTGCCCGTCTTGGGGGAGAGCCCGTAGAGCAGCAGGATCGCCGCCGCCACCTGGACCACGCGCCGGCTCGCGACCCGGGTGGTGGCGATGACCCCCGTGTTCTGGGCGTAGGTCGTGAGCGGCAGGGCTCCGAAGAGGGGGCCGATCACCGAGGCGAGCCCCTCGACCGTGATGCCCCGGTGGATGTGCCGCATCCGGTAGGTGACTCCGGAGACCGCGCAGGTGCCCGCGTAGTCGCCGATCGACTCGGCGATCGAGCCGACGTAGCCGATGATGACCCCGAAGACCGCCCCGGCCGCGAGGGTCCATCCCAGCCCCGGCCCGCCGAAGGCGAAGAGCCGCGGCAGGGCCAGCCACGGCGCGCGGGCCAGGGCCTCGAAGCTGGCGAGACCCAAGGCTCCGGCGATCCCCACGCCCCACAGCAGCAGGCTGAACAGAATCGATCCGCGGGCGAGCACTCCGACCCGGAACCGGTGGCCGATCACCGTGAGCAGCAGGATGGTGGCGACGGCGGCCGCGGCGAGCCCGAGCATTGCCGGCCGGGTGTCCGCGAAGATCCATCCCCCGGCCACCCGGGCCAGGGAGATGCCGATGGTCAGCACCACGATGCCGCACACGTAGGGGGGCAGGAACCGCCGCAGGGACCGGAGGACGCCGCTCGCTCCCACCATGGTTTCGAACAGCCCGCCCACGAACCCGGCCATCCACATGGCGGGCGCTCCGAAGATCGATCCGGCCGTGGCCATGGCCCCCGTGTCGGTCGCCGAAGGCCCGAGGATGGAGGGGAGCCGGTTTCCCCAGGTGACGTTGACGAACGTGGCGATGCCCATGAGCACCAGGCAGGCGGAGATCATGGTGGCCGCTTGGGCCGGGGAGTAGCCCACCGCCCCGGCCACGATCAGGGGGAGGACGAAGGGGGAGACGTCGACCAGCGTGTGCTGCCACGCGTAGAGCAGCGTCTCGGCGGGAGGCGGCACGTCGTCAATCCCGTAGTGGGGAGCGAGGATCTCGAGGTCTTCCTCCCAGACGCGCTCCTCTCCCTGGGCTGCCGCGGCGGTCGGCTCTTCCCGTTTGCGCAAGGCGATCCCCCTTTCGACGGAGACGAAACGAGTCTATTACGACATCCCCGAATTTTGTCCTGGTTTTTCCCGGCAGCGTCTGGGAGGCTGCTCCCGCCCGGACATTCATATCCGGGCGGGTGCGCAGGAAGGCCTTTGGATATCCGTATAGAGCCTTGGAGAGAACGCGTTCCAGATCGCCGGTCTTGATCAATTCCCGCAGACTTTTATGAGACAGGTCGAGGCAGGGAAGACGTGAACGTCTCGCTCGGCGGCCCGGCCGTGCCGCGCGGGCACGTGCCGGGCCGGACGACACGGCGGACTCTGCTCTAGGCACCGTTGTACAGGATGACCCCGTCGATGCTGTAGACGTCGACCGCCCAGGTACCACCCCGAGGAGTCGGGGGATTCGTCAGCTTGAAGCCCCGGAAAGCGATGAGATTTTTGGTCTCGAGGGCCGCTTCGAGGAGGCTTTGCAGCCGGATCTCGGAGGTGAGGACGGCGACGGTCTTGCCCGGAGTGTCGCGCAGGCTGACCAGCGCGTGGCAGCCCGTGAAACTGGCGACGGCGTACCCCTCGACCAGGGTCACATGGCCGAACAGCTCGACGGCTGGGCTCGGGGGGGACGGTTTGGGCCGGATCCCTGCATCGGCGACCTGAAGCTCGGTGTCTGTCTTGCTCATGAGTTCCTTCCTTTCTATTTCGATCGTTGATTTCTGGTGCTCGCGGGTCTGGTACGAGGTCGTACCTGTCCGCCATCCAGGTATTCGCGGGGCGTGCCGGTTCTCTGACATCAGCCGTTCGGCTTTCTACCGCGGCGTTGGTTTGGGCGCGGCCGTTCGGATATATTCGTCCCCATGATCCGCAATCCCCTGTCCCGCCTCGTTCGTGCCGGCCTCCTGACGGGTGTCACCGACGGTCTCTTTTCGAGCGTCCTGAGTGTCTTCTTCTACGACTCCACGGTGGCGCGGCTCTGGCAGGGCGTCGCGTCGACGCTCCTGGGCAAGGAAGCGCTCGAAGGAGGGACCCGGACGGCTCTGATCGGCGTTCTGATGCATTTCGGGGTGGCGTTCGGGTGGTCCGCCGTCTTTCTGCTTCTCGTCATGAAGTCGGCCTCGATTCGTCGCGTGCTCTCCTCGCGGCATGGAGTCGTCAAAGTCGCGGCGGTGTACGGGCCTTTCATCTGGCTGGTGATGTCGCTGTTGGTGATTCCGGTGCTCCTGCGGCGTCCCCCCAACGTCAACTTTCGTTGGCTGGTCCAGTTGATCGGACATTTTCCATTCGTCGGTCTGCCGATCGTCGCGTCGATTGGCGGCGGTCTCTCCAGGCAAGAATAGGCTCAGGTGGAAATCTTGGGGCCTGTCGCTCGTACTCCCAGGAGGACCAAGGAGGCTGTGATGCGGAAGCTATGCGCTCTGGGAACCTGTCTCACTCTTGCTCTTCTGCTGGCCGCTTCCCGTCCCGCCAACTCGGCGGAGGACCCGGGTGACGCGTTGCGGCGCGCCGCGAGCGCAGGCGACGTTGCGAAGGTCAAGGAGCTTCTGGCCGCCGGCGTGGACGCCAACGCCGCCAACGCCTACGGCGGCACCGCTCTCTCGTTCGCCGCCGACAAGGGGCAGGTCGAGGTCGTCAAGCTCCTCCTGGAGCACGGCGCCAATCCCAACGTGAGAGACAGTTTCTACAACAACTCGCCGCTCGGCTGGGCCGTCGACCGCGGGTTTGCGGAGGTCGTACGGGCTCTGCTCGAGAAAGGAGCCCAGGGCGAGCCCGAGGCGTTGACAAGGGCCGCGGGCAGCGGCGACACCGCCACCGTGAAGGTGATCCTCGAACGCCACAAGGTCGGTCCCGAGGCCCTGACCGACGCCCTGGTGGCGGCTCCCAAGGACAAGCCGGAGGTCGCGGCTCTCCTCCAGGCGGCCGGCGCCAAGCCGCCCGCGGTGGTGACCGTGGACCCCGCCGTCCTCAAGACCTACGAGGGCACCTACACGG
>CAXTNS010000404.1:0-400 GCA_964245465.1 uncultured Thermoanaerobaculia bacterium | reverse complement strand
GGCTCCCAGTTTCGGTGTGACGATCAGCGTCAAGGAGGACGGCAAGCTGGTCGGGACCGCCACGGACGGCGGGGGCACCATCACCCTCGCCCCGGTCGATCCGGTAACCTTCCGGGGCGAGGAGGTCCCGGGCCTCAAGGTCGTGTTCAAGGTCGAGGCGGGGAAGGTCACCGGCCTGAGCATTGACCAAGGTGGAAGCTCGATTCCGCTCACGAAGAAGGAGACGCCATGAGAAGGCTCGCGACGTTCGCCGCCCTGCTCCTCTGCCTGCTGCCTTCCGCCGCCCTGTCGGAGAAGGCTCCGGCGAAAACCCCGGCGAAGGCTCCGGCGACGGCAAAACCCGCGGCGAAAGCCTCCGCCTGGCCCTCATTCCGCGGGCCGCAGGCCTCGGGGGTGGGGG
>CAXTNS010000403.1:5740-6525 GCA_964245465.1 uncultured Thermoanaerobaculia bacterium | reverse complement strand
GTGCGGCGCCATCCCGGAGTCGGCGACGGTCGCGGGCATCGGGGTGACGTCGCACGGCGGTGGCAGTGGCGCGGGCATGATCTCGCCGGCGCGGCTCTCGGCCCGCCGCACCGCCGCTACCGCCTGGGCCAGGGCCGCCTGGGCGGAGACGACCGACTGCTGCGTCGTCTCCACGTTCCGCTGGGCCACGGCCCCGGCCGCCACCAGGGCCCGCTGGCGCTCCAGCTCCCGCTCGGCCACGGCCAGTTGGCCACGGGCGGTGGTCACGGCCGCGCGGGCCGAGCTGTAGATTTCCATGAGGGAGGTGGAGTCGAGCCGGGCGAGCGTCTGGCCGCGGCTCACGCGCTCTCCGGGCTCGGCCAGGGTCTCCAGCACGGAGCCGGAGAGCTGGGCGCGGACCGTGGCCTGCCGTTCGGCCGCGAGCGTGCCGGTCAAGGCCGGGCCGCTCTGGAGAGGTGCGTTCGCCACGACCGCCACGTCTTCCGGGCCGAGGACGATGGGCGGCGGAGGAGCAGCGTTGGCCTCCGCCTCCTTGTCGCCCTTGCGGCAGCCGGCCGGCAGGAGGGCCAGGAGGAGGATCAAGAGGAAAAGAGCGCGTTGATGTCTCAAGGGAAGGGCCCCCCTGTGCCCGGGATTCCCGTTCCGGTGGGTGATGTCAGCGTTGTGTTGGTGGGGACCGTCGATTGAGGCGTCTGCGAGCCCGGGGCCGCCACGCCCCCCGCGCCCTGCAGGCCCGCGGCGAGACCCTGGGCCCAGGCACCCGCAGTGGGCCGCGGCAGCTCCCC
>CAXTNS010000403.1:0-5730 GCA_964245465.1 uncultured Thermoanaerobaculia bacterium | reverse complement strand
AGGGCCTGGGCGCGGTTCACCTCGGCCTGTTCGGCGGCGATGCGGGCGTCCGACAGCTCGATCTGGCTGCCGATCCCCTCGCGGAAGCGGATCCCGGCGATCTCAAAGGCCCGCCGGGCCTGCTCCACGGTGCTGGTGGTGGCTTTGAGGGTGGCCTCGGCGTCCGAGAGGTCGTTGCCCGACGTGCGGCTGTCCAGCTCCGCGGCCTCCCGCGTCTGCTGAAGGCGGGCTCGGGCCTGGGAGAGATTGCCGCGGGCGATCAGCTCGTCTCCCCTGAGCCGTCCCCCGGTGAGGATGGGGATCGAGAGGCTGAGCGTCACCGTCCAGTCCTCCCGGAAATCGACGAATTCCGGGATGCCGCTGGGCGGATAGGCCACCGGGTTGTAACGGGACGAAAAGCTGACGGCGGGCAACCGCTCTCCCCGGGCGCCGGTGAGCAGAGCCTGATTGGCCTGCACCTCTTCGGTGGCCTGGCGCACGGGGGCCCGCTCGTCCGTGGGCGGGTTCGAGGCCGTCGCGAAGCGGTCCGGCAGGTCCTCGATCCCCGTGGTCAGCCGCAGCTCGTCCTCCAGAGGCACGTTCAGAAGCTGTTTCAGGCGCCAGTACGACTCCTGGCGCTGGGTGCGGCTGCGCAGCACGGCGGGGACCTGATTGTCCCGGGCCACGCGAGCGCGCAGCACGTCGAACTCCGCCTTGTCGCCCACCTGCTGGGCCACCTCGGTCTGGCGCAGCAGCTCTTCCTGCTGGCCGAGCGAGGCCTCGGCGATCTCGACCAGCCGGTCCGAGAGCAGGGCGTCGAAGTAGGCGCTGGTGGTGTCGAGGAGAGTCTGGGCCCGGGCCGAGTCCGTATCGATCTCCGCCGACCGGAGGCGGGAGCGGGCCGCGCGCAGCCGCGACAGGGTCTGGCCGCCGTCGAACACGAGCTGAGAGAGGTTGAGGCCCAGGCTGTACTGGTTCTCCCGGCCGAAGGGGAGGTCCGCACCGGTATCCCCTCCGCCGCCGAAATCGATGTCGCTGAACTGCGACCGCAACGTCCGGATGTATGAAGCCGTACCCGAGAGTTGGGGGAAAAGGCCGCTCCGGGCCACCTTCTCACTGCCCACGGCCCGCATGGCACCGCCCTCGGCCACCCAGACCGTTTCGCTTTCCCCCGAGGCGAGGCCCAGCGCGTCCTCCAGGGAGAGGACGAGCACCCGGGGGCTGCCGGACGGAGGAGCGCTCTGGGCGAGCAGACCGCCCCAGGCCAGCACCGTCGATGCCGTGAAGAAACTACAGACGATTTTTCTCAAGACTGACCGATCCGCCTTCCAACAAGCCCATGGATCGGTAGCGGCCCTCTCTGGATCCGCCCCGCGCTTCCACACCAGGGCAGGTTCTTGCGAAGTCGATGCCAGAGCCAGATATGATGGGCTCACCTTGCAGGACGATCTCCCGATGGCCACCGAGGACCAGAAACGGGCCGAGGCTCTGCTCGCTGGCGAGAGACGGCTGCTCGAGATGGTGGCCCGGGGCTGCTCGCTGCCGGTCGTCCTCGATACCTTGTGCAGCCTGGTCGAAAGCTCAGCCGACGGATGCCATTGCAGCGTCCTTCTGGTCGATCCTAGCAACGATCCCAACAAAGCGAAGCTTCAGCACGGAGCCGCGCCGAGTCTCCCTCCCAGCTTCAACGAGGCCATTCACGGCAGGCCCGTGACTCCCTACTGGGGGCCGTGCGCCATGGCGGTCCACCAGAAGACGCAGGTGATCGTCGCGGACGTAACGGTCGATTCGCGCTGGGCGACCTGCGAATGGCGCGATCTGGCGCTGGGCCTCGGGCTCAGGTCGTGCTGGACCACACCCATCCTTTCGCTGGCGGGGAAGGTGCTGGGCACCTTCGCGATCTATCAGAACGAACCCGGGAGCCCGACGCGTTTCCAGCAGGATCTCATCGGGCAGTTCACCCACATCGCCAGCATCGCCATCGAGCGCGCGCAGAGCGAAACCGCCTTGAAGCGAAGTGAGGCGTTCCTCGCGGAAGCCCAGCGTCTCAGCTCCACGGGCAGCTTCTCCTGGCGTGTGGCGACGGGCGAGATCGTCTGGTCGGAGCAGACCTACAGGATCTACGAGATCGACCCTGCCGTGCCCGTCACGTTCGAGATCGTCGGGACCCGGCTGCACCCCGAAGAAGTCCAGTGGTTTCAGGAACTGGTCGAGCGGGCTCAAAGCGACGGCAGCGATCTGGAATTCGAGCACCGGCTCCAGATGCCGGACCTCTCGGTCAAGTACCTGCACGTCGTCGCCCACGCGGCCCGGAACGAGGCCGGTCACCTGGAGTACATCGGCGCGGTTCAGGACGTGACGGAACGCCGGCTCTCGGAAGACGCGCTCAGCAAGCTCCGCTCCGAGCTTGCCCGCGTGGCCAGGGTCACGACTCTCGGAGCCTTGACGGCGTCGGTCGCGCATGAAGTCAACCAGCCGCTGTCGGGCGTCATCACCAACGCCAGCACCTGCCTGCGGATGCTGGCCGGCGATGCTCCCAACGTCGAGGGCGCGCGCGAAACCGCGCGGCGCATGCTCCGCGATGGCAACCGTGCGTCGGACGTGATCGCACGGTTGCGCACGCTCTTCGAGAAAAAGGACGCCGCGATGGGACCGGTGGACCTGAACGAGGCCACGCGGGAAGTGATCGCGCTGTCGTCGAGTGAAATTCAGCGCGGCCGGGTGAGGGTACAGGCGCACCTTGCCGACGGCCTGCCCCCCGTCACAGGCGACCGCGTCCAGCTCCAGCAGGTCGTTCTGAACCTGCTCCTGAACGCCCTGGAAGCCATGGAGGGCGTCCAGGATCGTCCGAGAAAGCTGGTGATCCGGACCGAGCGGGACGAAGGCGACCGCGTGCGCCTGACCGTTCAGGATTCGGGAGTGGGCTTCGATCCGCGGGACCTGGACCAGATCTTCGAGGCCTTCTACACGACGAAGGAGGGCGGCATGGGGATCGGCCTGTCCATCAGCCGTTCCATTATCGAGAGCCATGAGGGCATGCTATGGGCCGTACCCAATGAGGGGCCGGGAGCCGCGTTTTCCTTTTCCATTCCCCGGCTGCCCGAGCACGCGGCGGCCGCCCCTGATCCCGGCATCCTGCAAGGCAGCCCATCGAGGCCGGAACCGGTGATCCAATCCACCCCGGTCGTCTTCGTCGTCGACGACGACGTCTCGGTGCGCGAATCGCTGGAGCTTCTCATCCGCTGGGCCGGTTGGAGGCCGGAGACGTTCTCCTCCGCGCAGGACTTCCTCGCCCGTCCCGCTCCCGCAGTCACCGTGCCGAGTTGCCTGGTGCTCGACGTGAACCTGCCTGATCTGAACGGCCTCGATCTCCAAAACCGCCTTGCTGTTGATCGAAATGACATGCCGATCATCTTCATCACCGGCTACGGCGACGTGCCCATGACGGTGCAGGCCATGAAGGCGGGAGCCGTGGAGTTCCTGACCAAGCCCTTCGCGGACGACGCGCTGCTGGACGCGATCCGGCTCGCGCTCGAGCGTAGCCACGCCGCTTTGAGTGAGGCGACGGAGGTGAAGGCGCTCCGTGAACGTTATGCCTCGCTCACTCCTCGCGAGCAGGAGGTCATGGCGTTGGTCGTCACCGGTCTGTTGAACAAACAGATCGGCGCCGAGCTGGGCACCAGCGAGATCACGGTCAAGGCCCACCGCGGCAAGGTGATGCGGAAGATGAAGGCGGACTCGCTCGCGGACCTGGTGAGGACCGCCGCCCGGCTCAACCTGACCAATACCTTCGTCTAATAGATTCGCCGCCTCGCGCGTGCTGCAATGCCGCGCAAAGAGGAGGTGTCATGGCGATGAAAGAAGAAAAAATCGAAGGGTCGGGTGGTCTCCAGATTTTCGTCCGGTCCTGGCGTCCGGAAGGCAAGGCCCGCGGCGTGGTCGTGATCGTCCACGGCTTCAACTCCCACAGCGGTCATTACCTGTGGGCGGCCGACCAGCTCGTGGCCGGTGGTCTCGCGGTGTACGCGCTGGACCTGCACGGCCGTGGCCAGTCGGACGGCGAACGGTACTACCTCGAAAAGCTCAGCGACTATCTAGGCGACGTGGACGCCCTCGTGAAGCTCGCGAAATCGCGCGAGCCGGAGCTCCCCATGTTCATCCTCGGCCACAGCGCCGGCGGCGTCATTTCCTGCTGCTACACCCTGGAACACCAGGCGGATCTCGCCGGGCTGATCTGCGAGAGCTTCGCCTTCCAGGTGTACGCGCCGGACTTCGCCGTCGCCGTCCTCAAGGGGCTGAGCCACCTCGCCCCCCATGCCCACGTGCTCAAGCTCCCGAACGAAGGATTCTCCCGCGATCCCAAGGTCGTGGAGGCCATGAACAACGACCCCCTCCTCGCCCACGAGGTCCAGCCCACCCGCACCGTCGCCGAGCTGGCCCGAGCCGACGACCGGCTCACGAAGGAGTTTCCGCTCATCACGCTCCCGGTGCTCATCCTCCACGGCACCGCCGACAAGGTCACGAAGCCGGGCGGCAGCCAGTTCTTCTACGACACCGCCGGCTCCACCGACAAGACGCTGAAGCTCTATGAGGGGCACGTTCACGACCTTCTCAACGACTATGACAAGGAAGTGGTGATCGCGGACATCAAAAACTGGATCGACGCGCGCCTGCTCGCGGCAGCCTGAGACGCCGAATGCTCAGGGAGATCGCCACTCTTGACGAGTTGCTGGATACCCATGCCGCCGAGCTGGGCAAGGACTTCACGGCCTACAGAAACCATACCTACCGGGTGGTGAATCTGTGCGCCGCTTTATCGTCCAGCGATCCCGAGCAACTCCAGAAGATGGCGATCGCCGCGGCGTTTCATGACCTGGGCATCTGGACCGACGGGACCTTCGACTATCTGCGGCCGTCCATCCGGTTGGCCGGTGCCCATCTCGCCCACTTGGGCAAAGAGGAGTGGACGCCCGAAATCACGGAGATGATTCTCCAGCACCACAAGATCTCCGCCTGGAAGGGCCATCCCCACTGGCTCGTCGAGCCCTTCCGCCGCGCGGACTGGATCGACGTCACGCGGCTCCGCACCTTCGGGCTGCCGCGAAGCCTCCTCAAGGAGATCTTCGCGGCATGGCCCGGCGCGGGCTTCCACAAGAAGCTCGTCCAACTGGAGCTCAAGCGCCTGCGGACCCATCCCTGGTCGCCGCTGCCCATGGTGAGGCTCTGAGCTGGGCCGCCATTGAACGAGGGGCTGAACGCTCCAGGATCGATCTCGGGCGGGCGATTCAGCGGCGGTAACCCCCTCTTTTGAAGTCTTTATCCTCCCTCCTCTGTCCCTCCTGGAGCTCCATGCTCGTGGAGCACGTTCAAGGCGAGGCCCGGATGGGGCGCGACCAGGAAACCCGCGGCCATCGCCTGATCGCGCTCGGCGGCGTCCGCTGCCACGACGACGCCATGGTGGAGATCGTCGACGACGGTCCGGCCATACCCCTTACCAAGACCGTGGGGGAGGGGAGCGGCCTGGGGCTCGACATCGCCCGCCGCATCGTCAAGGTGCGACACAAGGGGGAGATCCGGTTTGAATCCAGGCCGGGAGAGACGTGCTTCGAGGCGCGGTTGCCGTTGTGTGGCATCGATTCCTGACCCCGTAGGGGCGGCCCCATGTGGCCGCCCTGGGAGGGGGATCACGGCCGGGTCTCCATCAGGGATCGCGGTTGGAATTCCTGTTGGGATCGCGGCCAGCCCCCCACC
>CAXTNS010000402.1:0-6525 GCA_964245465.1 uncultured Thermoanaerobaculia bacterium | reverse complement strand
TGCCGTACCAGGTGAGACCGTAGGTGCTCACGTAGTCGGGCGCGGGGCCGCCGCAGTGGCCCGTCTGCTGGCCCACCCGGCCGGCCGCCAGGGCTTGGTTCAGGAGCATGAATTCCGGGTGCGTCGCGACGCCCCGGGCCACGCGGCTGGCGTTGCCGGTCTCCGCCGAGTACGCCAGGAGGACGTAGCCGCCCTGGTGGATGAAGACGTCGCTCTGGAAGGGGTGGCCCGTGAAGTCGGTCCCCTCGGCGTGGAGTTGGATCAGGGGGCGCATGTTGAGCTGGGTGACGTCGATCGACGGCTGGGCTTGGGCGCGGGGAGCTGCCGCCAGGCCGGCGATTAGCAGGGTCAGGGCGAAACGGCGTGCGAGCTTCATGGACATCCTCCTCGATCAGAATCAATCAGAAATGGACAGGGACCTGCTCGCCCCTGCTTTCGACGGCGATCGCCGCGCTGGCTTCGTCCAGGAGCGCCCGGGCCGAGAGGGGAGTGCTCACGGCGCCCCGTACCCAGGCGTCCGGAGTGAGCCGGCCCTGGCAGGCTATGCGCTCGACCTCGGCACCGAAATCTCCGTCGCGGAGCTGCTGGGCGATCTGAAAGGCGAGAATGTGCCCGATGGCGTAGTCGGGGAGGTAGAGGCCGTAGACGATCATGTGGGAGTAGATGGCCAGGATCTCCGAGTTCCGCACGCCGAAGACCGGGGCGAAGTGGCGGTTCCAGACGTCGCGCGCGATGGCGAGCACCGCCTCCCGCAGCTCGGCCGGGGTGGCCTCCGGGTGCTGGTACATCCAGTTCCAGACACCCATGTCCACGAGCGAGACGCCCGCGATCTCATAGGTGTTCCACAGGATGCCGAGCGCTTCGGCGCGCTGGGCCTCCTCGCCCTCGGCGCCCAGGCTCAGCATCTCCAGGTCGCGGTGCTGGAAGATGAAGGCGAACGCCTCGGTGCACGCGTTGTTGGGGACGCCCGCGAGCGCCCAGTGGTCGATGCCGTTGAGGGAGAAGACCTGCTCGACGTTGTGGCCGAGCTCGTGCATCGCCACGTTGTATCCCTTGTAGTCCATGCCACCCCGGGGGACCCGCGTCCGCAGGTGCGCCTTGTCCTCTCGCCGCACGGCCTGGACGGCGTGGCCGGCTCCCCGCGCCGCGTCCACTTCCATGTGCTCGGAGAGCCACCGCGCCCGCTCGGGGGAGAAGCCCAGCCGCTCCAGGAGCTCCGGCAGGCCGGCCGCGAAGGCGGCGAGGTCGGGATAACGGGCGCGCGCGGCCTCGTCGAGCTCCGCCTCGGGGAAGTCCCCCCGCGACTTGAAGCCGGCGTACCAGATGTCGAACGGCTCCAAGGGCCGGCCGAGCCGTTTCTCGATGAGCCGTCCGAGGTCCGCCGCCTCCGGAGAGGTCAGCACCGAGACGAGCAGGGCTTCGACCTCCGGCTCCGGGATCTGGCGGTCCCGCTCGAAACGGCGGGCGATGAAGGTCGGCTCGGACGGGCTGTAGGGATCGGCCTTGCGGACGGCGTGGAAGATCTCGAGAAGGGACGCGTAGCGGGTGTCGGGCTCGCGCGCGGCGAGGTCCCCATCCCCATCACTCTCCTGTTCTTCCAGGGGCTGAACGGCGTTGGTCTCGGGATCCCAGAGGAGGTCGGGGTTGTCGATCACCGCCGCCGGGATCTCCTGCCGGACGATCCTCTCCATGATGCGGAGGATGAGGCGCTGGCGGGCGAGACCGGCCGGTCCCGGATCGGCGTAGTAGGAGGCCAGCTCGTCGCGCAAGCCCCAGTGGCTGATGAGCCGCAGGCCCTCGGGAAAAGGACGCTCGCCGTTTTGGTCGACGATCCGGTCCAATCGGAGGTTGTAACCCGAGGTGTACTGCTCGACGGCCGTGGAGACGCGGGTCATCTCCTGCTGCACGGCGGCGGGGACGCACACGGCGAAGCGGTCCATGAGGCGGGAGCGCGCCCAGGTCTCGCGGTTCCAAGCCGGCCCCTCGGCCAGCCGCTCCCCCAGGGTGTGGACAGGGAAATTGAGCAGGGCCAGGAAGGCCACCTTGGTGCGGAAGAGGTCTTCTTCCACGTGCGCCGCGAGGTCGAGCTCAGCGAACAGGCGGTCGGCCGCCGTGAGCGGACCGGTGTCCACGTCGATGGGCCAGGTCAGTTCGCGCCGCACCTCGTGGAGGTGCCCGTCGACCTGCTCGAAGGTCCGCTCCAGGCGTTGAAACGTGGCGGCGAGCTCGCCGGGATCGGCGATGAAGTTGGCCTCACAGAAGTCGGAGAACGTCTGGGCGTCGCCATCTTCGGGCCGCCAGCGCTGGGCGGCCTGCTGGACGCCCCGGCGGATGCGGGCTTCCTGGTTCTGGCCAAACCGGCCGAGCAGGCGGTCGACGGTCGGAGCAATGTCGAAGGGAGTCATGGGCTGTAATTCTACCCTGGAAGGCGGCGATCCCCGGGCCCCCGGGGCCACGATGCTTGGACAGGGCGCCCACGCGGGGGCGCCCCTACACCGCCGGCTTCAGAGCGTCGCCCACCAGCTTGTCGTCGATCACCAGCCGGTGCGGTCCGCCACTGCCGTTCAAGGGCTTGACCTCCTCCCGCGAGAAGGGATCGAACTCGAAGGGCTTGATGATCTTGCCGTAGACGGACTTGAGGGCGCGGGCGCCGATGCGGCTGCTCTTCGAGGCCTCTTCGGCGATCTTCTGCACGGCGTCGTCCGTGACGTCGAGCTCGATGTTGTACTTCCGGAAGAAGTTCTGGGACGTCCGGAGCACTCCCTCGGCCGGCTCGCGGAAGATGCGGGCGAGCGTGCCGGCGGTCAGGTCCTCCAGGATCACGGCGTTGTCGAAGCGCGACAGGAACTGCGGCTGCATGCCGTACTCGAAGAGGTCCTCCTGCCGGAAATGATGGCGCAGGGTGAAGTACTCGCGGATGGTGATCTTACCGTTGACGTAGGTCGTCGTGGTGGGCAGCTTGATGCCGCTCTTGGGCGAGGTGACCCGGTGGAACACCTGGTCGTAGAGGGTCTCGAACGCTCCGGCGCAGAGGAAGAGCATCTTGCCGGTGTCGATCCAGGCGCTGGTGGACCCAATCACCCCGTCCTTGTTGGGAGCGGTGATGCGGTGCGGCACGCGCTCGCCTTCGATCAGGGTGAGGACGGCCTGCTGGATGTTGATGCCGGTCACGTAGGGCTTGCCGCCGATCATGCCCGAGACCTTGTCGATCTCGTCGAGACAGACGGTGGCGCGCTCCATGGCACGGCCGATCTGCTCGGCCGTGGCCCCGTCGCCCAGCACCTGCCGGGTGCGCTCTTCCAGGCGCGTGAAGAGGCGGCTCGTATCCACGGCCCCCTCCTCGGTCGCCAGGGTGTTGGCGTTCATGATGAGGACGACCCGGTACTCCGCGAACTCCTCGTGGGCGTTGTAGAGCGCCTCGATCCCCCGCATGATGGTGGTCTTGCCGGTCCCCGAGTTGCCGATCAGGAGGAGGTTGCCGTACTTCTCCCCCTGGAGATGCTTGAAGATGGCAACGGAGACGTACCGCAGCGTCTCCTCTTGGCCGATGACGCTCTGGGACAGGTTGTTGTGGATCTCGACGGGCTTCATGGACATTGGGGCGTTTCCTCTGGATGTCTGAATGGCCCACCCTCGCGGCGGGACCGGGATTCTATCTACGGATGAGACGGGGCGGGCATCACCCTCGTTCCTATCCTAAGCCTATCCGCGGGCCGGGCATTCCCGGGCGGCCTCTCTGAAAAGAGCTGGTTTCAAGTAGCCGTCTCCGGAAACGGAAGGTCTGATATACTCGATTCATGAAACCGAGTGAGCTGGATCAGGATGGTCTTGCGCAACTTTTATCCTCGATGTCGGTCGAAGAGCATGCTGAAATGGAGCGGGAGGCTTAGGAGATCGCCGGCCGATACAAGGAATTGCCCTACGAGGAGGCGGTTCGGCTGCGGCGACGGGATCTCAGCGCTCTTGTCATGGAGGCGATCGCTCGGGTGATGGGCGGTACTGTAAAGCCGCAGTAGAATGGCTCTTGGAGGATCGAGATGACCGAGCCGCGTATGAGTGCCGTTGTATTCCGGGATGGGGATTGGTGGATCGTACAATTTCTTGAGTACGACCTCGTGACTAAGACCCGAAGCTTGGAAGACGTGCCGGGCGAGGTACGCCGGTTTCTGCTGGTGCTGATCACCGCGAGTCTTCGCCGCGGCATCGAACCCTTCCATGGATTCACGCCCGCTCCCCGGAAGTTCTGGGACATGTTCGAGAAAGGGACCGCGATGGACGAGGTCCGGCTCGAACCGCCTCCGGAACTGGAGATGGTGTCCGAGCCTCTGGTGGACGCCCGTCTCGCCGCCTGATCCAGGGTAGCTCAGGGATCCTCAGGGTCGAGGTGGAAATCCGCGGGCGGCAGGTCAAAGGCCTTGCAGAGAGACCGCAACTCGTAGGGGGATAGAGGGTCGTCTTCGCGAAGCAGAGCCAGTGGATAGACCTGCCTGCCTCTCACGAGCAAGAGGCTGGCGGTCAGGATGACCTCTTCCACAGAGAGCTCAATCCCGTAATCTCTCCACACCTTCTCGGTGAACTCCCGCAACGTCAGTTCCCACGGATGTCGGGCCAAGGATCGGATCTCCGGAAGTTTTTCCTTACACTGCGGATTCAGCGGCTGACCGTAGCGCGGAAGCATGCCACGAGCGAAGGCTAAAGCCAAGTCTTCTCTTCAGTTACGGCAACTCGGTTGCGTTTTCCAGGATGGCGCCTTGGGCCGCGCTTGCCATTCCCCGGCCCCTCGGACAAGATTCCGGCGTGAAGAAAGCCGTTTCGTTGGAGCTCGAACGCCAACTCAACCCGGAGCAGGTCGCCGCCGTCACGCATGGCGAGGGGCCGCAACTCGTCCTGGCCGGCGCCGGCTCGGGCAAGACCCGGGTCATCACCTACCGGATCTTCTGGCTTGTCGAAGAGATGGGCGTCGATCCCGGCACCATCGCCGCCATGACCTTCACCAACAAGGCGGCCGGCGAAATGCGCGAGCGGGTGGAGGACCTGCTGGGGGTCCACCCCCTGCCCACCTCGGTGGGGACGTTCCACCGCTACGGTCTCATCCTGTTGCGCCGCTACGGCGAGCGGGTGGGTCTGCGGCGCGACTTCCACATCCTGGACACGTCGGACCAGCTCGGGCTCATCAAAGAGGCCCTGAACACCGAGGGACTCTCGGAGACCGCCTTCTCTCCCCGCTCGGTGCTGGGCCAGATCAGCGCGGCCAAGAACCGCCTGCTCGACGCCGCGGCCTACGAGGCGCGAGCCCAGAACTTCTTCGAGAAGAAGGTGGCCGCCCTCTACCGTCGCTATCAGGGTCTGCTGGGGCAGGCCTCGGGGGTGGACTTCGACGACCTGATCTCGCTCTCGGTCAAGCTCCTCTCGACCGACGAGGAGCTGAGGAACCGGATCCGCTCCCGCACCCGCTTCCTCCTGGTGGACGAGTATCAGGACACCAACCACGCCCAACTCCGGCTCGTCCAGGAGCTGTCCGGACCGAAAGGCAACCTGACGGCCGTGGGCGACGAGGATCAGGGGATCTACCGCTGGCGCGGCGCCGACCTCAACAACATCCTGGAGTTCGAGAAGACCTTCCCGGACGCCGTGGTGCGCAAGCTGGAGCGGAATTACCGCTCGACGCAGACCATCCTCGACGTCTCCGGCGCCCTGATCGCCCACAACGTCAACCGCCGGGGCAAGCGCCTGTGGACGGACACGGGCGCCGGCCCCAAGGCGGAGCTCTACAAGGCGACCGACGAGGGGGACGAGGCTGTCTGGATCATCCGGACCCTCCAGCGCCTGCGGGGCAACTACAAGCTGGGGGACATGGCGATCCTGGTCCGCACCAACGCGCAGACCCGGGCCATTGAAGACGAGCTGCTGTCTCGCGAGATCCCCTATTCCCTGGTGGGCGGCGTGCGCTTTTACGACCGCGCCGAGATCAAGGACCTGGTGGCGTACCTGCGGGTGCTGAGGAACCCGCGGGACAACTTCTCGCTCATGCGGATCATCAACCAGCCGCCGCGCGGCATCGGCAAATCGACCATCGAGCTGCTGCGCGACCGCGCCGTCCAGCTCGGGCAGCCGCTCTGGGACGTGCTCTACCTGGACGACCTCGGCAACCTGCCGGCCCGGAGCGCCACGGCCCTGCGCAGGTTCCGCGACGTGATCGTGGGGCTCCAGCAAGCCTCCGCCGAGCTGCCGCTGCCGGCCCTGCTCGACCGGCTCCTGGAGGCGACGGCCTACACGGACCTCTACAAGGAGGATGATCCGGAGGACCTGGCGCGGTTGGAGAATATTCAAGAGTTCCTCTCCGCGGCCCAGGAGTTCACCGAGGCGAACAGCTACAACGCAACGAGCGACCAGGACCTTCTGACGGCCTTCCTCGACCACGTGGCGCTGGTGACGGACCTGGACACTCTGGAATCCGAGAAGGGCGTCTCACTGATGACGCTCCACAGCGCCAAGGGCCTGGAATTCCGGGCCGTGGTGGTGGCG
>CAXTNS010000401.1:0-6553 GCA_964245465.1 uncultured Thermoanaerobaculia bacterium | reverse complement strand
AGCGGTTGTGGCTCTCGCCGTCGCGGTTGTCCTCGCCGTTGGCCTCGTTGTGCTTGTCGTTGTAGGAGACCAGGTCGCGCAGGGTGAACCCGTCGTGGGCCGTGATGAAGTTGATGCTCGCCGAGGGCCGCCGCCCCGTGGTGGCGTAGAGGTCCGGGCTGCCGGTCAAACGGTAGGCGAAGTCCCCCAGTGTCCGGTCCTCGCCTCGCCAGTAGTCGCGCACCGTGTCCCGGTACTTGCCGTTCCATTCGGACCACAGCGGCGGGAAGTTCCCCACCTGGTAGCCCCCCTCCTCCACGTCCCAGGGCTCGGCGATGAGCTTCACCTGGCTGATCACCGGATCCTGCTGGATGATGTCGAAGAAGGCCGAGAGGCGGTCCACGTCGTGAAGCTCGCGGGCCAGCGTGGCCGCCAGGTCGAACCGGAAGCCGTCCACGTGCATGTCCAGCACCCAGTAGCGCAGCGAGTCCATGATGAGCTGCAGCACGTGGGGATGGCGCATGTTGAGGCTGTTGCCCGTGCCCGTGTAATCCATGTAGTACCGCTCGTTGCCCGGCACCAGACGGTAATAGGCCGCGTTGTCGATCCCCTTGAGCGACAGCACCGGCCCCATGTGGTTGCCCTCGGCCGTGTGGTTGTAGACCACGTCGAGGATCACCTCGATCCCCTCCTGGTGGAGGATCTTCACCATCTGCTTGAATTCCTGCACCTGCTGTCCGATGCTTCCTCCGGCCGCGGCGTAATCGTTGTGCGGGGTGAGATAGGCGATCGAGTTGTATCCCCAATAGTTGCGCAGACCGCGCTCCACCAGCAGGCTGTCGTGGACGAACTGGTGGACGGGCAGGAGCTCGACCGCCGTCACCCCCAATCGTTTCAGATGGCTGATGGCCGCCGGGGAGGCGAGGCCGGCATAGGTGCCCCGCAGCTCCTCGGGCACGCCCGGATGCCGCTTCGTGAATCCCTTGACGTGCGTCTCATAGATCACCGTTTCGTGCATGGGCACGCGCGGCGGCCGGTCGTTGCCCCAGTCGAAGAAGGGGTTGATGACCACGCACCTGGGGATGAAAGGGGCGCTGTCGAGATCGTTCTTGGAGCCCTCGGGATCGTCGAAGTGATAAGGGAAGACCGCCTCGTTCCAATCCACCTCCCCCTCGATCGCCTTGGCGTACGGATCGAGCAGCAGCTTGGCCGGATTGCAGCGCTGCCCCTGCTCCGGATTCCACGGCCCATGAACGCGGAAGCCGTAGCGCTGGCCAGGGATCACGTTGTGCAGATAGCCATGCCAGCAGAGGGCGGTGACCTCCGGCAATTCGATCCGCGTCTCATTCCCTTGCCCGTCGAACAGGCAGAGCTCGACCTTCTCCGCCACCCCGGAGAACAGCGAGAAATTCGTCCCGGCGCCGTCATACGTGGCGCCCAGGGGGTAGGGCGTTCCTGGATAGATCTTCATCGTCCGCTCCCCGGACTGCAATTCACGCGCCCGCCAAGCGAGGAGATCAGGTGAGGGGATCGGCCACGTCCCGTCGTTCTCAGGACCGCAAGCGCATCCAAAAAACAACCCTGAGAAAGGAGTCCCACAATGCGCAAAATCAAGATGCTGGCCTTGGCGATGGGTCTGGCCGTGACCGCGATGATGCAGCCGAGCACCGGTGCCGCCGACCTCACGTGCGAGGAGAGGTGTCGCCGGGAGTTCGAAGCATGTCAGATCTTCTGCAGCAAGAATCCCTGCCTCGTGCCCTGCGAGCACGGGTACAACGTCTGCATCAGGGAGTGCGGGAGCGAGATGTAAGGGTCGGTCCAGCCTCGCCGACCTCACCCCAACCCCTCTCCTGAAGGGGGGGCTCAGGTTTGTTGTCTGGTTTTCTCTCCCTCTCCTTCAGGAGAGGGAGCCGGAGGGTGAGGTCGCGCGGGCACGGCGGCCGGTTTCGCCGCCTTCACCGCCCCTGCTCAATCGCCCGCCGCGCGATCCTGTCCACCAGCCCCGGCGCCACCACCTTGAGCCACATCCCGATCTTCCCTCGCCGCGTCATCACCAGCTCGCGCCGCCGGCGAGAGGCGGCTTCGAGAATCAGCCGGGCGCAGGTATCGGCCGCCATCACCTCGGCCTCGCGCACCAGGCTCGCGCCCAGGGGCTTGCCGTCGGCACCGAAGGCCCGCTCGCGGATCTCGGTCGCGACGAAGCCGGGGTAGACCATGGTCACCGTGACGCCCGTGCCGGCAAGCTCGATCCGCAGCGAATCGAAGAGGCCGGTCATGGCGTGTTTGCTGGCGGCGTAGGCGCTGCGGGTGGGCACCCCCGTCTTGCCCGTGAGGCTGGAGACGCCCACGATCCGGCCCCGCGTCCGTTTCAGATGCGGCAGCGCGTGCCAGGTGCAGTAGACGCTCCCGAGATAGTTCACCTTCAGGATCCGCTCGAAAATCGAGAGGTCCCTCACCTCGTCGAACCGCGCCCACATGCCGATGCCCGCGTTGTTGATCAGCGTGTCGACCCGCCCGAATTCTTCCATCGTCTGGGCTACCAGGGCCGCGCACTGCGCCTCCTCCCCCACGTCGACCGGGATGGCGATTGCCCGGGCGCCTCGCCGCCTGCACTCTGCCGCGACCTCCTCCAGCGCCCCGGCCTCGCGCGCGGCCAGCGCCAGCCACGCGCCCTGGTCCGCGAACTGAAGCGCCATCTCCCGGCCGATGCCCCGCGAGGCGCCGGTGAGGATCACGGCATTATTCCGGAAAGGACTCCGAAAGGTGGTCATTCCTATCCCCAGCCCATCCGCTCCCGCAAACCCGTGACGTGCGCCACGTGATGCTGGCCGTGCCACGAATAGATGCACAGGAGCTGGTTGAGATTGATGACCCCGTGGTCGGGATGCCGGAGCGTCCGCTCGAAGTCCGCGGCGGACATCGCGCGCAGCACCGCCACCCACCGCTGGTGCATGCTCTCCAGCATCACGAGCGAGACCTCGACCGGCACCGTCGCCGTGTCCGGCAGCTTCGCCCACTCCGCCTCCTCATAAGTCTTGATGGGCGGCGTCTCCTCCGTCAGCGCCAGCTTGAACCGGATGTAGGCGTTCACATGACTGTCCGGTACGTGATGGGCCACCTGCCGGACCGTCCAGCCCTCCGGCCGGTACGGCGTATCGAGCTGCTCGGGGGTCAGCCCCTCCACGGCAGCCCGCAATTTGGCTGGCGCCTGCTCGATCTGATCGATCATCTCCCGCCGCGCCTCTTCGTTCAGTTGCGGCTCCATCTTGAGCCTGCCGATCGGATACCTCAGATCCGTCATCGTCGATCCTCCCTGGATGGCCGGGAGCATAGCAGCCTGTGCTCGCTTCGCGGAAACCTCCCCGAACACTGTAAGAGCTCCTATGAGCAAGACCACCACTCGCCGCTATGACGTCGCCGAGCACCTTCGGACTCCGGAGGAGATGGCTGCCTATCTGGAAGCTTGTCTCGGAGAGGCTGACGGCGACGCGGCTTTCGTCGCCAAGGCGCTGGGAGACATTGCGCGCGCCAAGGGCATGGCCCAGGTAGCCAGCGACGCCGGGCTCTCTCGGGAAAGTCTCTACAAGGCCCTCTCCGGCGAGCGCGTCCCTGGTTTCGACACCATTCTCAAAGTGCTCAGAGCTCTCGGCTTGAAGCTGCACGCCGAGGCCGTCTCCAACTGACGGGTGAACAGGGCGTACGGACTCCCGCTCACCGTAACTCGTGGTTCTCTCGATATACCTTCACACCGTCCTGTCGCGGCGGACCGGCTCCACTCCCTGGGCGGCGGTGAGGGCGGCAAGGCAGGCTTCCAGGTCACGGTAGTTCCAGGCTGAGAAGTAGACGGTGGTGACGCGGCTCTCTGGATACGAGCAGAGATAGGTGATCGCGGCCTGGATCAGACAGGGGGCGATGACCTCGACTCGCCCATTGGCCACGCCGGTGCCCATCATCGGAAACACGATGGTCCGCAGGTCGTCGGCCCTGTACTGTTCATGGTCCATCCGGCGCAGGGCGGCGGTGACACACTTCTCCACCTCCTGAATCACCTGATAACCACTGCCCGGAACACCGTACACCGCGGCGGCGTGGAAGACCTTCTTGACCCCGCGAGTCCGCGCGAGGGCACCCGAGCCCGTTACATAGATGGTCCCCGGAGTCACCGACTCCCGGTTCTGGGTGACCTTCTTGAGCTCGACGGCGATTGTGTCCTCGACGACCTCGCCGTTGTCGTCCTTCTCCGCCCCCTCGTAGCGGATGATGGCGGACAGAGAGCGATCGAAGAACCTCGCCATCTGCATGTTGGTGTTCTCGGAGTTCACCCACACGTCGATGTTCCGGCGCTCGCGGAGATCCCCCGTCAGGATGCAGATCCGTTTTCCCGGCTGGTCGGTGAGGCGGTACGGATGATCCTCCAACAGGCTGATCCTCTCGGATTTCCAGTCTTTCCTGGCGTCCTGGAGAAAACCGAAGATCGGGCTGTCCGGACTGTTGGATCCAAGGCCGGCCTGGATGAAGGCCTTGATCAGGGACCGCGATTCGCCGTAGCTCCCACTCTCGCTTGGATATTCGATGATCCGTTCGCTCTGGATATTGAAGGGGATCGCCGCGCCGCGCCGCTTGATCAGGATCGTGATCGCCGGCTTGAGCGCGTGCCGCACGCCAAGCTCGTAGAATACGTTGGGATTGAACAGGGTGAGGTCCACGACCGCGATGTCATCCGTGGCAATGTGGTGGAACATGTCGCGATGGATCGTGCCGGCCCGCGCGATCTCATCACAGCGGACGGACTTGAAGCCCAATGCCTCCACCGGCTCGCGGATGATGTCCTCGTAGACGAGGTCGAAATCGATCTCGTTGCCATCGACCGTGGTCTTGATTCCGAACGGCATGATGACGAAGCAATTCCGGGATTCCCTGGCTGACATCTTCAATCTTCCTCACGAGCGGTAGCCTGGAGCAGCCACTGCAGCCCGATCACGGTCTTGGCGTCCACCACGTCGCCGCTCGCCAGCAGCGCGGGAACGTTCGGCACGGGAACTTCCACCACCGCGATGTCCTCCTGCTCGGAGGGGTTGCCTCCTCCCGCGGCGGCCTTGGACCGGGCGTCGACGCGGGCGTGGAACAGGTGGACACGTTCGGAGGACCCTCCTGGAGAGGTATAGAAGGTCGAGATCGGTTCGAGGGAAAGGGCCTCGTACCCGATCTCCTCCAGGATCTCGCGGCGGATGCAGCTCTCCGGCGACTCGCCGTCCTCAATCGTCCCCGCGACCAGCTCGAGAATCCAGCCGGGTCCCTTCTCCAGGGTGGGGAAACGGAACTGGCGCGTCAGGAGAACCGTCCGCCGTTCCGGATCGAAAACCAGTGCCGCCGCGGAGTCCCCACGCTCAAGGCTCAGACGCCGCACGGGGCCGGACTTTCCGGCGCCGGGACGCTCATAGCTCACGATCGCTTCAATGATTCTGAAGCGATCGTCGAACAGGGTTCGGATCGCCTGGACCTCGACGCCTTTCAAAGTGGCACCTGTGAGTCCCGGAATTCCGGCGCGCGGACGAGCCAGCGCACGGGACCCTCCGGGAAGGGGCGGCCGTCTTCGAGCTCGGTCCCGTTCGTGCCCATTTTTTCGGCAAGGAGGCGCATCACGCGCAGGCTGTGGACGTGGATGGCATCGAGGCCTTGTCTCTGGTGCCGCCAGCTCGGGTACTGGTTCAGCACCACGAGGCCCGGCCGTACCCCGTGGACGAAGCGGGAGAAGTCCTCGGCGACGCGGCCCACCAGCCCGTCCAGATGCCCGGGCGTGCGGAGCAGCCGCTTCCAGGTCTCCGCGAACGCGCCGGAGCACGGGGTGCCAGGCCGCATCTGCGCGAACAGCCGCGCGCCTTCTCCGGGCGGTACGGCGGCGTTCAGCAAAAGGTCGTCCAGAAGGTGGTTGGCTATCAGCAGATCGATCGAACGCGTTGCGATGGGAGCGGTACAGGGAACCGAGGCCGGGAAGGCAAGGACCTCGGCCCGTGGCAGCAGCCGCTGGTATCTCGCGGTGATCCAGGAGCGGGCGGCGTCGTTGGGCTCGAACACGATCAAGGTGCCGCGGAAGCCCAACTCGGCCAGGCCGAACCCGACCTTGGCCGCGAAGCCCGGCCCGACCTCGACCGCGGTGCTCGCCGGGCCGACGCCGAGACCCCGCAGCATCCTCGCCCAGGCACGCCCGAGCCTGCGGTCCCAACTTTCTTCGTGACCCAACTCGGCCACTTCTGGATCGAGATTCACGTGTATGGCAGACTACTTCAAATGGCTTTCGAACCGCAAGGCCGAGACCCCCGGCAGTGGCGCGTCGAGACCGCGGCGGCGATCCGGGCCGTCTTGGCCCGGCTTGCCACGCACGTCATCTACTTCGCGGGCTCCGGCGCGGTGGGAGCCGAGCAGGATGGCTGCGTGGGCGGGGGCGCGGCGGGCTGCGGGAGGAGCGCCGCGGCGCGGACTGGGTCGTCCTGGCCAGCGGCGGCTTCGCCTCGGGCGGCGTCGAGCTCGCCTCGGACTGGACGGCGCGCGAGGTCGCGCTCGGGCTGCCGGTGGC
>CAXTNS010000400.1:1630-6556 GCA_964245465.1 uncultured Thermoanaerobaculia bacterium | reverse complement strand
ACGCCTTCACGGGCTTCGACCCGGCGGCGCAGGTGCGGGTGCGGGGTGGAGCGCTCTTCAACGGCAGCACACTGATGCGCTACGCGGGTCCGGGTACGGTCTACGTCAAGCAGCCTAGCCAGACCTATGGCCGATTGATCGTCGACAGCGGCGAGGATTCGTCCGGCGTCGATCGGGTGGGTCTCCAGACACCGTTGCCGACGCTGGGCACGGGCGCGGTCTCGGGCTTCGAAGTGTCTGGAACGGATGCCTGGATCACCGCGGGCACGCCTTTCAGAGTCCAGTGGGTGGGAGCCTGGATGTCATTGAAGAACTCGGCGGGTGCCTCCTTGGGCTCGTGCCGGGGCGCTCCGGGCGGCGGCGGCGAGCGTGACGGCAGCGGCCACGTATGCCGGCCAGTACCGGTTCGACCGGGTGGACCTGAAGAACGGCGCGGGCCTTTCCACGGTCGACGATCTGGTGGTGGGTGACGCCTTCGCCGACGGTGCCACGCGTCTGCCGAAGCTGTTCACGGCGGTAAACCTGACGCTCAAGGCGGGTGCGGTGGCGACGCCGGCCGTGGGCGGCGAGGTGCGGGGCACGGTATCGGGCCGGTTGACGATCGAAGCCGGGGCTCGGCTCGACGTGAGCAACCTGGGCTACGCGGGCGGCGTGACCGCCAACTCGCCGGGTGGCGCGCCGTCCTGGGTGACGGGCTCGGCGATCGACGCCGGCGGCAGCCACGGCGGCGTGGCGCAGGTGGGCGAGCTCACGGGTCCGGCGAGCGAGACGTTCGGCAGCGTCTACCAGCCGGAATTGGGTGGTGGCGGCGGCTCGTTGCGCTACACGTCCTCCGGACGGCGGGGCGGCAACGGTGGCGGCGTGGTGGTGCTCGACGTGGGCGAGCTGGTGCTCAACGGCGAGATCCGTTCTCAGGGCGAAAAGCGCCAGGTAGACGGTTCGTCGGATTCGAGCGGTGCGGGCGGCAGCGTGCTGATCACCGCCGACACGATGAGCGGCACGGGTCTGATCGACGCTTCCGGCGCCGACTACCGGGCGTGGAACGCCTGGGGCGGCAGCGGCGGCGGTGGCCGGGTGGCGCTCTACGTGGACGCCTTCACGGGCTTCGACCCGGCGGCGCAGGTGCGGGTGCGGGGTGGAGCGCTGTTCAACGGCAGCACTCTGGTGCGCTACGCGGGTCCCGGCACGGTCTACGTCAAGCAGCCAGGCCAGACCTACGGCCGGCTGATCGTCGACAGCGGCGAGGATTCGTCCGGCGTCGACCGGGTGGGCCTCCAGACGCCGCTGCCCACGCTGGGCACGGGCGCGGTCTCGGGCTTCGAAGCCTCGGGCACGGACGCCTGGATCACCGCGGCCACGCCTTTCAGAGTCCAGTGGGTGGGAGCCTGGATGTCTCTCAAGGACGGCTCCGGCGCCTCGCTCGGCTCGTTCCGTGGCGTCAAGCTGGATGGCGCGGGAAGGCTCTTGTTGGCCGGTGCGGCGTCCGCCTCGGGCGCGGCTACGTACGCGGGCCAGTATCGGTTCGACCGGGTGGACCTGAAGAACGGCGCGGGCCTTTCCACGGTCGACGAGATGGTGGTGGGCGACGTCTTCGCCGACGGCAAGGCCCGGCTGCCGAAGCAGTTCTCGGCGGCCAACGTGACGCTCGCCACGGGCTCCGTGGTGACGCCGGCGGTGGGGGGCGAGCTGCGGGCCGGGATCTCCGGCACCCTGACCATCGAGACCGGCGCGCGCCTCGACGTCAGCGACCTTGGCTACGCGGGCCCCTCGACCGCCAGCACGGCGGGTGGCGCTCCCTCGGGCGTCACGGGCTCGTCTCCCGACGGCGGTGGCAGCCATGGCGGCGTCGGAAAAGTGGGCAGCCTGGCCGGTCCGGCCGGCGAGGTCTATGACAGCGTCTACCAGCCACAGTTGAGTGGTGGCGGTGGCTCCCTGGTCTACACCTCCGGTGGCCGGCGGGGTGGCAACGGTGGCGGCGTGGTGGTGCTCAACCTCGGCACGCTGGCGCTCAACGGCGAGATCCGGGCCAAGGGCGAAAAGCGCCAGGTCGACGGCTCGTCGGATTCGAGCGGCGCCGGCGGCACGATCTCGATCACTGCCGCCACGGTCAGCGGCACCGGTCTGATCGACGCCTCCGGGGCCGATTACCGGGTGTGGAACGCCTGGGGCGGTAGCGGCGGCGGTGGCCGGGTGGCCCTTTTCGCAGGCACCTTCTCGGGCTTTGATCCCGGGACCCAGGTGAAGGTCCGGGGCGGAGCGCTCACGAACGGCAGCACCAGCCACAGTTGGGCGAGCCCGGGCACGCTCTATGTCAAGCAGCCCAGCCAGACATACGGCAAGCTCTACGTAGACCAGGGCGGCACCTCGAACCTCCCCATTCCCAACACTGCGCTGCCGTCGATCGGCGTGGGGACGATCGGCACGGCCACGGCCGATGCCCAAGTCCCGGCCAACCTGTGGATCGAGCCCGCCGATCCGGCGGCCAAGTTCGCCCTGGGCGCGGTCGGTATGTGGGTGCGCGTCAATGGCGACGACTACCGCGTGCTGGCGCAGACGACCGACCGCCGCAAGCTGCTGCTCGAAGGGGCGGCCGCCACGGTCGGCGCCTCCTCCTCCTATCGGGGTGTCTACAAATTCGATGAAGTCATCGTCCGTGGCGGCTCGAAGCTCGAGCTGCGCGATACCAACGTCGTCGGCACGTTCACCGTCGACTCCACTTCGTCTGTCATCCAGAACGTGCCTTGAGAGCCAAGTCCATGAACAAGAGCCGCCTGTCGATGCCGAAGCTGTCCGCCGCCGTCCTCGCCCTGCTGACCTTGCCCGCGGGCTGGGTGCTCTGGGCCCAGACTCCGCCGGACACGGACCCGCCTCAGATCCGGATCGTCGAGTCGGGAGCCGACCTGGCGGACGGTCGCCTGTTCAACCGCGTGGCCACGCCGGTGATCCAGGCGACGGACGCCTCGGCGGTCACCGTCGAGGCCACCCTGGACGGCTCCGCCTTCACCTCGGGCTCGGTGGTCTCGGGCGAGGGAACCCACCTGCTGTCGGTCACGGCCACGGACGCCGCCGGCAACGCGGCCACCCTGGCGGTGGGCTTCGAGATCGACACCACCCCTCCGGCGTTCGGCGCGGTCTCGCCCGCCAACGACTCCGTCCTGCCGAATGCCCAGGTGACCCTCTCCGGAGAGGTGACGGGCGCCTCGTCGGTCACCGTGGACGGCCAGGCGGCGACGCTCGCCGGCCAGGGCTTCACGGCCGGTCCCTACAACCTCTCCGAAGGCACCCGCACCTGGACCCTGGTGGCGAGCGACGCGGCGGGCAACACGGCGCAAAGGACGCATCGCGTCACCCGCGACTCCCAGGCGCCCACCGTCTCCATCTCGCAGCCGGCGGCCGGGGTTGTGCTCAAGGACGCCTCGGTGGATGTGGTGGGCTCGGCCCAGGATCCGCGGCTCGCCACCGTCACGGTCAACGGCACCGCGGCGACGCTCACGGGCTCCACCTGGGTGGCTCGCCAGGTGCCGCTCGCCGAGGGCTCCAACTCACTGGTGGCGCGCGCTGAGGATCGCGCGGGTAATGCCACGGAGGCCACCCGCGCCGTGGTGCGCGACTCCCAGGGGCCGAACCTCGCCATCACCGACCCGGCGCCCGGCACCGTGGTCCCCGGCGCCAGCCTCACCCTGCGCGGCACGGCGAGCGATCCGCACCTTGCCCGGGTCGAGGTCAACGGCGTGCGCGCCACGCTCACCGGCACCGTCTGGTCGCTCGTCATGAACCTCACGGACGGCACCAACGACTTCATGGTGCGTGCCTTCGACACGGTCAACAACGTCACCGAGCAGACGGTCTCGGTCACCCGCGACAGCGACGCCCCAGCCGTGCGCATCACCCAGCCAGCGGACGGCGCGCGCCTCTCTGCCCAGACGGTCACGGTCAGCGGCACGGTGGATGCCGAGCCGGGCCTCACCGTCACCGTCAATGGCGAAGCCGCCACGGTCACCGGCGGCACTTTCTCGGCTTCGAACATCCCTCTGGTCGAGGGCTCGAACACCTTGACCGCCCGTGCCCGGGATTCCGTGGGCAACCAGGGCACGCACACCCGCGTTCTGATCCGCGACACGGTGGCGCCCCGGCTGCTTTCGGCGGACCCCGCTTCCGGGGCCCTCGCGTTGCCCATCGACGCCCTCTTCCGCCTCACCTTCTCCGAGGATCTTGCGGATCTCGCGGCCGGTAGCCTGCGCCTGGAGACGGGCACCGGGCAGTCCCTCGGCACGGCCATCTCCCGCGTGGGGAGCGTCGTCACCGTGAGATCCATCGATCCCCTGCCGTCTTCGACTCAGATTCGCCTGGTGCTCACGGCGAATCTCAAGGACCTGGCGGGCAATGCCCTCACGCCGCCGCCGGCCCTCACGTTCTTCACCGTGGACACCACGGCGCCGGGCTCCCCGGTTTTCGATCCGGCGCCCCCGGCTCGCGTTTGCGCGCCCGCCCTCACGCTCTCGGGTACGGCCGAGGCGGGAGCCGTGCTGCGCGTCGCGGGGGGTGCCGCCGCCGCCGAGGCCCGGGCGGCCGCGACCGGCCACTTCTCTCTCTCCGTGCAGCTCTCGCCCGGCGGCCTCAACCGGCTGCGGGTGACGGCCACGGACGGCGGCGGCAACGACTCGCCGGAGGCCATCGCCCAGATCGTCCACGACTGCCAGGCGCCACGGGTGGTCTCGGCCGAGCGTCAGGGCGACCTCTTCAGCGTCACCTTCAGCGAGCCGGTTCAGGCCGGAAGCGTGGCCGGCGCGGTACGGCTCACGGCCTCTTCCGGCGCCGTGGCCGGCGCGGCCAGCCTGTCGGCGAACGGCCTCACGGCCACGTTCGATCCCGACGGTGCCCTTCCTTCGGGCGCCCTGCGCCTGGAGGTCACCACGGCGGTGGTCG
>CAXTNS010000400.1:0-1620 GCA_964245465.1 uncultured Thermoanaerobaculia bacterium | reverse complement strand
GGGCAACGCCATGGCCTACCCCTGGTCGCAGGTCTTCAGCGCCCAGGGCGGCAGCGGGTTCCTGCTGGGCACGGTGATCGACAACGCCACGGGTCGGCCTCTCGCCGGAGCCCGAGTGCTGGTGACTGCCACCAACGGCACTCCCTTGGCCGAGCCCCTGCCCGAGCAGGTCACGGGAGAGGACGGTCGCTTCCGCCTGCCCGTGCCGGCGGGCACGCACGATCTCACCATCTTGCGGCCCGGCTACACGCCCAGCTTCCGCATCGCCACCACCGGCGCGGGCCAGGGCACGGACGTGTTCGATCCGCGCCTGACGCCCGCCGCCAAGGCGCTCGCCCTGGGCTCCGGTGGAGGGACGTACGGTAGTGGCAACGATCCCGTTCTGACCCTGCCTTCCGGGGCCCTGTCGGCCGCCGTGGCCGTCGCCGTCACCCGGCTCGACGAGCAGGGCCTGCCGGCTCTCCTCCCCTACGGCTGGTCGCCGCGCGGAGCGGCCTGGCTTGAGCTGGGCGGCGCCGCCCTGGGAGCGGAGTCCGCGCTCAGCCTGCCCGTGGACGCGCCCAACGGCACCACGCTCACCCTGGTCCATCTGGACCTCGCGTCCCTCCAGTGGCGTGTCCTGGGCTCGGATCAGGTAACGGGCGGCCGGGTGGAGATCACCCTGCCGGTCGCCGCGGCCGGGCTGACCGACGGCGGCTACGCGGCCGTCGAGGGGGACACGGGTGTGCTCGCGCCGCCCGCTCCCGTGGCCGGGGCCGTGCTCGGCGCCTCGGCCCGCCCGGCGGGCGACGAACCTACGGGCGCCACCCTTACCTTCAACCCCCAGGTGGTGCTCCCCTCGCAGAGCAGTCTCGCCACGGCCGTCTACACGCTCTCGCAGCCGGCGGCGAGCGGCCTGCCGCTGACGCTGCTGATTGAGGAGGATCTCACCCTCCTCGACAACTCCGTGCGCCGGCAGACGCCCTACCAGGCGGACCTGATCCTCTACCACGCGCCGGACGGTTCGCCGCGCTCGCGCTTCCAGCTCCGTCCCTCGAGCTCAGCCCAGGCGCTCCCCCTGAAGATGGGTGCCGAGGACGTCACCCTGCGCACCTACGGCGGCGAGGCCGTAGCCGGCAACGTCGTGGGTCCGGAAGGCGGCACCGTGAGCAGCGATCAAGGCGACCGCATCGACCTGCCGGCGGGCGCCGTCACCGAGCCTACAGCCATCGTCATCACCCGTAAGGCGGCGGCGGACCTGGGTGGGCTCACCCTGCCCACGGGAGCCGAGCTGGCTGGTGTGGTGGATCTCGACCTGAGCGGCCGACGCCTCCTGGTGCCCGGCGCCCTTTCCCTCGCTCTCTCCCCGGCGCCGTCGGCAGGCGAGAAGGGATTGCTGCTCCAGGTGATCGAGCTGGAATCCGGCCGGGCCTTCCGCGCCGTGGCCGCCCTCCAGGCCACGGCGACCGGCTGGACCACGACCGCCATTGATCCCCAGGACCTCGCCTGGCCGGGCGCGCGCGAAGAGGGCCTCTACGCCTTCGTGCGCCTGACGGGCAGCTTCGGCTACCTGCGCGGCACGGTCACCGATGTAGGGGGTACACCCCTTGCGGGCGCCGTGGTGCGGAGCGCCCGCGTGCC
>CAXTNS010000399.1:4196-6558 GCA_964245465.1 uncultured Thermoanaerobaculia bacterium | reverse complement strand
TATACGGGCAACCTCAAGACGGCCCTGAAAGCGGCCCGCGAGATCCGGGCCGGGGTCTGGTACGCCCCCTATCCCGAGCTGCGGATCGAGCTCGACGCGAGTCTCGTGAGCTGGTCCAGCCTCGAAGCCACGGATGTCACCTACGATCCCGACGTCTTCAGGGACGGCCCCACGGTGCGCACCCCGCGCGACTGGAAGGACACCACCAGCCTGCGCCTTGGCGTCGAGGGGGACATCACCGACAACCTCCTCCTCTTCGGCGGCATCGCCTCGGAGCCCTCGCCCGTGCCGGATCACACCGCCGAGCCCGGCTTCCCGCGCAACGACGCCATGGTCTACGGCCTGGGTTTCAGCTACAGCTTCCCCCAGATCTCCTTCGACGTGGGCTACTCCCTCCACGATCACGACGACCGGGGCGTGCGGGGCCAGGAGTTGGACAACCCCACCCGCACCGGCACCTACAAGGCCGCCGAGAAGGTCTGGGGCTTCGCCGTGCGCTGGCGGAGGTAGCTCCACCGGAAGAGCGACCCTTGCAGATTGAACATTGGAAATCCAATCTGCAAGGACGGCGAGTCTCACCGGCGCGCTGAAGCCTGCCTTGCATACCCTTATTTGCGTAAGACCCTGCGCATACTCCCCCAATGCGAGCCGAACCCCGTAAGGAGACGTCCAGGAGCGCCGTCGCCGCCCGCGTCAAGGCCCTGCTCAACACCAACCTCGGGTGGATCGAAGGTTTCCCCATCGAGGTGGCGGGCGGAGCCGTGCGCTGGATGGCCGTGCCTGCCTCCGCGCCCGCCCGGGAGATACGCCTGGAAGGCCAGCACCTCAGCCGGGCCACGTATGCCCTGAACAAGCTACGGGGCGAGCTCGCCCCGGCGCTGGCGCTCCTCACCCGCGAGCGCATCGAGTCCAAGGCTTGGCTGGATTCCGTCGAGGACCGGCTCGAACGGCTCAAGGGCGCCGTCCACAAGGGCGACCGCCTGCCGCAACGCTTCTTCCAGGACGCTCTTTTCCATTCCAGGTTCCGCGAAGAGGCCTCTGCGCTGGCCGCGGACGAGCCGCGGCTCAAGCCGCTCCTGAACGCGCTGGCCTGGGTCAGCGCCGGGAACCCCGACCGAGCCCGAACCGCCCTCGATTCGGTCCGGGATTGGGGGCCGGGATTCCTGAGGCTCGCGGATCGCCTGGGAGAGGTGACGGCGCTCGTCACCCTGCTGCGCCTGGCCGAGCTCGCGAGCGACCTCGGCCGGGACCGGGTCCAGCCGCTCGCGGCGTGCCTGCTCGACGAGCGCTGCCACGACGTGCCTCTGGAACAGTCGGGGCAGATCTGCGGCCACATCCTGCAAGGCCTCGGCAAGCGCGCCGACTCTCCCTTGCCTGAAACGCTGCCGTCCGGAGGAAGCCTGGGCCGGGACCTGGCGGGCTGGTGCGAGAACCTCGTCCAGCAGAACCGCCGCACCCGGCAGCAGGCGCTCCGCCTGTTCGAGCTGGCCACTCCTTTGCCTTACGTCGAACGGTGGGCGGATTGGTGGGACACCACCCGCCGGCTGTTGCGCGAGGCCCAGCGGCTGCGGGCCTTGCCCTACGACCGGGAGAGCCGCCGCAGGTTGAGGCTGGAGCTGGAGCGGCACCGCAAGGCGACCCCGCCGGACTTCGAAGCCGGGCTCCTGGTGGAGTCCCTGTGCCTGCACCTCACGGAGGAAGCTTCCGGCCGCACGGCTCCCCTGACGCGCGCCCTGGCGCTCGTTCCGCCGGAAGCCACCGCGCCCGGGCGGCCTCACTTCGCGGTCTACTGGACTCTCCTCGGCTCCATGGAGGACGCTTCGGAGGCCCAGATCCTCCTGCTGCTCTCCGGCTTCGAGCGGTACCTCAAGCACCTGAAGAACGGCCCCAGACCGGATCTTCAGCCCTGGGCCACCCTCGCTTCTCCGTCCTGGGCCTATAGCGAAACGGTCGAGCGCGAGCTGTTGGACCGGGAGAGCTCCAAACTACCGCGGCGCACGGTGCTCGCGGCCTACGATCACCTCGCGGCCCTCACCTCCAGGTACCGGAGCCTGGAGCCGCGGGCCGCCGTCCAGGCCTTGGAGCTGTTCCTCCGGGCCGGCGACCCGGACGTCGCGGCCAGGCTCTTTGAATCGCTCCGCTCTCAGGGCCGCCTCGAGCTCTACCCGTATCGCTCTTCCACCCAGATCGCGATACGGCTCTGCCGGGAGCGCCCGGAACGGTTCGCCGCCGTGCTGGAGGCGCTGAGGCGCCAGGAAGATCGGGACGATCTCCAACCGAGCGACTGGCCCGAGCCGCTGCTCGCCGCCCTGAGCACAGGGGCCACCGGCGATCTCGTGCGCGACCTCATCGTCACGGGCCA
>CAXTNS010000399.1:0-4186 GCA_964245465.1 uncultured Thermoanaerobaculia bacterium | reverse complement strand
AGCGAGGCTGCTGGCCTCCGCGGACGCCGCAGACGCGCCTCTACCCCTGCCCAGGCTCGGAGAAGCTCTGAGCCCCGCCTGGATGGAACGCTATCCCCCGGAGCTTCACCCGGAGATCCGCCGCCTCGCGGGCCTCCTCGAAGATGCCGAGTCCCGGGTCGTCCACTGGCTCGCCGCCGACCTCCCGGACTCGGCCCGGCTGAAGCGGGAGATCCAGGCCATCGAGCAGAGGCTCCCCGGCACGGACCCGGAGAGGCAGCCGGCGCTCCGTACCCGCCTGGCGAACCTCCGGGCGCGGCTGGAGCAGCCCCCGGCCCTCAGCCCGGCGCGCCTCAAGCGGCTGCGAGCCCGTCTCGGCCGAGCCTGGGGACGTGCGGTCCTCGACAGATGGGAAGGCGAGATCGATGCGCGGCTGCCCGGCGTGCTATGCCAGCTCCTCGGCATCGAAGAGGTGCCATCGTGGTTACGGGAGAACCGCAACCTGGCCCTCCTCGCCGCCGCCTGCCAGCTTTCAGACCGCCACCGGAAGCTCGCCTGCCACCTCTTCCGGCTGCGCTGTGGGCCGCCCCCCTGGGACCTGCGGGACGCGCCCCAGAACCGGCGCTTCGTCGAGAGCCTGCCGGAGCTCGACTGGCGGCCCTGGATCGACGGCGTGGGCACCCTCGCCGTCGGAACCGCTTTCGGAGGCACGGACCGGACCCTCCATCTCGCCCTGGAGGACGATCCGCTGAAGATCTTCCTCATGGGAGCCCACTTCCAGACCTGCCTCAGCCCGGGGGCCATGAATTACTTCTCGGTCTTCGCCAACGCGGCGGACATCAACAAGCGGGTGCTCTACGCCCGGGAAACCCCCGGCGGCAAGGTCTTCGGCCGCTGTCTCCTGGCGCTCACGGTCCGTGGCGAGCTGCTGACGTTCGAGCCCTATTGCCACGACGGCGGCGTGGAATTCGAGCGGATCTGCGCCGACTTCGCCCAGGATCTCGCCCGCCGCATGGGCACCGTGCGGGCTCCCCGGGGGAAAGTCCCGACCCTGGTCGCCCCGCGCTGGTACGACGACGGCCCTCAGGATCTCGGCCGGTGCTATCCCGCTCTGGAAGAAGGATCGGCGCTGCGCCGCGGCCTCGCCGCCGTCCGGCCGGGCGAGCTGATCGAGGAGCTGCGGCGCCGGCTCAAGCCCGCCCGCCTCGACGAGACGACTCTTCCCCTGGTGCTGAGCCTGCCTGAGGTCCAGCAGAGGCCCGAGTTGGCCGTGCCCCTGTTGAGACCTGTCGCGCAGTGCCGGGTGTTCCCCGATTCCGCGCTCATCACGGCGGCCTCTCTCGCCGTGGAAGCCGGCGCGTCCGACCTCGTCCGCCGCCTCCTGCTGCCGCTCCTGGCGGACCACCTGCGGCGGGGCTACCAGGGGCGCGTATACTGCGACGCCCGCGCCATCGACCTGCTCCTCCGGCTCGACCCCGCCCGGCTGCTCGCCGTCCTGCGCCAGACCCGCGAACGGGACGTCCGCGGCTGGCTCGACGAGTTTTATGGCTACCGGCTCGAAGGCGCCGCGAGAGCCCTGGAAGCCCTCTACCGCCCCCGCCAGGCCCTGGCCCTCTGGCGACACCTGGCCACCAGCACCAGCGTCTATGCGGGAGACGAAGACGTGCGCCAGCGCGCCCGGGAGGCGGTGGAGAGACTTTCTAAAGCAGCTTCAAGCCCAGCGCCAGCTTCGTGAGATTGCGCTTCTTGAAGGCCGGCGAGGTCTCGCCTCGCTCATGGCTCAGGACGATGCTCACGCGCTCCTGCTGATCGAAGACCCATCGTGCGCTGAACAGCCGGTGAACGTGCAGATCCTTCTCGTTCTCAAATTCCCGGAACAGCGTGATCTCCGGTGTGACCTTGAGCTGTCGCGAGATCGCCAGCTCGGCCGAGACCCGGGCGTAGGCATCCGCGAAGCTGTCCAGCCCTTTGAGCTGCGGGCTCCGGCCTTCATCCTGGACGTCGCGGTAAAGGAGACCGGCATAGGGACGCCACCGGAGCTCAAAAGGACCCGCGACCCAAGGGCTCCCGACCGCGAGCCTGGGAAGGTTGGGCGTGTACTGAACGGTGAGACCGTAAGCTTCCGCCTCGTAGTCGCGGTCGGTCAGATAATCGACTGTGAAATCGAGATTGTTGCCCGTGAGGAACCTGTCAATGTCGTTGCGCGCCCAGGTCAGTTGATAGCCCACGCGGTGAGTCATCAGGTCCCGCTGGTCACGGGCCTCGGAAGAGAGATCGGCCTCGACGACGAAAACCGGGTTGTAGGAGAGGCCCCAATCCTCGAAAGACTTGATGCCGAAAAACCTTACCGGCTCGAGGCTCACGGCGGCACGGATCTCGTACTTGCTGCGTTCCCTGCCGGCATCCAGGATCTCGTCGTCACGTCCGAACCAGCTCCAGCCGATCGTCGCGGGATTGCCAATGACCCTCGCATCCAGGAACGACTGCCGGAGACTGATGAAAGCGTCGATCCGGTCGAGCCAGCTCTGGGACGGCTGAGGCGCCGCCGGAGCCGCGGCCGGCGCTGACGCCGACGCCGCCGGAGATCCCACCGGCGGGCAGGGGTTGAAGGCACCGCCCAGCAAGCTCCCGACGTCGGTCAGAGGCGGATCGAGCCTGGCCGCCTCGAAACCCGCGAGCTCGCCTTCCTCGATGGCGTTGTCCCGATTCCCGTTGACGTCGCTCCGGTTCAGGATTCTCACCGTCGTCTGCCGTTCGACGTAGAGCTCGACATCCGGAATCATGAGATGGGGGCAGGCCACCAGGACCTTCTGAACCCTGGCCCCGAGGAAGCACTCGATCTCCTCCTGGCTGATGACCTCGTCGGAAAGGCAGGTTTCCGGGATCGATCCGCACTGCTCCAGACAGGCCTGATGAATCTCTTCGCGGACCTCGGCGAAATGGCGCATGGCCTCCCCGGCGGCCGATTGGGCCCGGGTGACCGCCGGTCCGGCGAGCAGCAGGGCAGCGAAAACGAACGTCACATTGCGGTTGTCCATGGTCTCCGCTTTGTCACACGATCATCCGGTTGACCAATCGGCGCTGGATCCGGCTCAGAGACCCCCGGAGATCGGAGGGTGCGATGGGAGTGAAGAGATACTTTTCGAATTCGAGCGTCAGCCCCGCCTGCAGCTTCGCCGTCGTCAGCGTGGTCATCCGCAGATGGGCTTCGATGTCATCGGTCGACAGGATCTCAGGCGGAGGACCGGCGAGCGGCTCCCGCAGCTCGTCGATCACCACCCGCAGGCCCAGACGGACCCTCTCATTCATCTTCTCCTCGTACTGCTCCAAGCTCTTGATCCTGCTCTTCTCGACGATCTTGGCGACGAGATCCTGGAGCTTCGTCGCCATCCTGACATCCCCCGGGACCAGGGGGCGCTCCAGGACGTCGTCGAAACCCTGGGGCACGCCGTTCAGATGGATCAGAATCTCCCGCAGGCGCACCTCATCGAAAAAAGTGCCCAGGATCGGATTGGCTTCCGGCGTGACGTCTCGCCGGCTCAGCCGCTCGATGAGAATCTCCAAACGGCGGGCGATGATGTCGTCCAACATGCAGCCTCCGTGTCCAGGTCCTTCGTCGGCTTGACGGGCGGCACCTCTCGTCGAAGAGTATCAGCAATGCGTATTATACTCGGCCCCGGCTTCACGCCCTTGCCGGGATTACACCTTCCGTTCAAAAAGAGGCGGAGCAAGGAGTTGGGAGTCCATCCATGGCCGGAGACCTGTCCCGAATCGATCACATCATTCTCGGCGTCAACGATCTGCAAAAAGGGATCGAAGAATTCGAGCGCCTCACGGGCGTACGGGCCGTCTACGGCGGAGCCCACCCCGGACGGGGCACCCACAACGCACTGGTCTCCCTGGGCGAGCCGCCTTGTTTGGGGAGTTATCTCGAAATCCTCGCACCGAGCCCGGAGGACGGCGGGAGCACGGAATGGATCGGCGATCTGAAGGGATTGACCTCCCTGACCCCAGTCGGCTGGGCCGCCCGAGGCGAAAACCTGCCGGCTCTCCAACAGAGCTTGAAAGGTCAGGGGATCGAGACGGAGCCGGTCCGTCCTGGAGCCCGCAACCGGCCGGACGGCACCCGCCTCGCCTGGAAAACCCTCAACTTCCCCTCCTCGGCGCACACTCTCCTCCCCTTCTTCATCGAATGGGACCCCGCCAC
>CAXTNS010000398.1:0-6563 GCA_964245465.1 uncultured Thermoanaerobaculia bacterium | reverse complement strand
CCGCGCTGCCAGAGCGCGAAGTCGGCGTACTGGACGGGCAGCTCCGGCAGCGGCGAGGGCCGGCCGATCCCAAAGGCTTCGTAGAGCGCCGCGAGCTCGCGCACCAGCACGCCGCGCGACCAGCCGTCGGAGACGATGTGGTGCATGGAGAGGAGCAGGACGTGCTCGCCCTCCCCCAGCCGCAGCAGGATCGAGCGCAGGAGCGGACCTCTCCCCAGGTCGAACGGCCGGCGGGCCTCGGCTTCGAGGAGCCTCCCCACCTCGGCCTCGCGCAGCTCCTCGGGCAGGACCCTGAGATCCACCTCGGCAAGCCGTGGCACCGCCGGAGCATCGATCACCTGTACCGGTCGCCCGGCGGGGGCGGGGAAACGGGTGCGCAGCGACTCGTGCCGCCGCACCACCTCGCCGAGCGCCGCCGCCAGGACGGCCGGGTCGAGCGGCCCCCGGACGCGCGCGAAGTAGGGCAGGTTGTAGGTGGCCTGCCCGGGATCGAGCTGGTCCAGGAACCAGAGTCGCTCCTGAGCAAAGGAGAGCGGCAACTCGGCCGGCCGCTCGGCCTGGACGAGCGGCGGCGGCTCGAAGCCCCGTGCCTCGCGGCGGGCCGCCTCGATCCGCTCGGCCAGCTCCGCCACCGTGGGCGCCTCGAACAGCGCCCGCAGCGGCAGGGAGATGCCGAACGCCTGGCGCAACCGCGAGTGGAGCTGGGTCGCCAGCAGAGAGTGGCCGCCCAGGGCGAAAAAGTCGTCGCGGGCGCCCACGCGGCGGACCCCCAGCAACTCGGACCAGACGCTGGCCAGCAGCTCCTCGGCCGGCGTGCGCGGGGCGAGGAAGCTCTCCTCCGGCTCGCCCTCGGGCATCGGAAGAGCCCGGTGATCCACCTTGCCGTTGGGCGTCAGGGGGATTGCGGAGAGCCCCACGAAAGCCGAGGGCACCATGTAGTCGGGCAGCGTCTCGCGCAGGAAGGTCCGCAAGGCGCCGGCCGGTACGTCGTCTCCCGTGACGACATAGGCCACGAGCCGGCGCTCCTGGACCGCCGTCACGGCCTCGCGCACGCCGGGATGGCGCTTCAGCGCGGCCGTGACCTCCTCCAACTCGATGCGGAAGCCGCGGATCTTCACCTGCGTGTCGATCCGGCCCAGGAACTCGACGTCGCCGTCCGGCAGCCGGCGCGCCAGGTCGCCCGTCCGGTACAGCCGGCCGCCCCAGGCATGGAACGGATCGGGGACGAACCGCTCGGCCGTCAGGTCCGGCCGGCCGAGATAGCCGCGGGCCAGTCCCTCGCCGCCGATGCACAGCTCGCCCGGCACGCCCAGCGGCGCCGGCTGCAGAGAGGCATCCAGCACGACCACCCGGGAGCCGGGCAGCGGCCGGCCCAGCGGTACCGTCGAAGAGGAATGCGGCTCGCCGGCGCGGACCGGGTACGTCAGCACGCCCACCGTGGTCTCGGTCGGGCCGTAGTGGTTGAAGATCCGGCACTCCGGCGCCCGCTCCTGAAGCCGCTCGACCTCATCCCAGGCCGAAGCCTCGCCGCCCAACACCAGCCGCTTCCGGGGCAGGCCCCGCTCTGGGCGGAGCACGGCCTGGAGCGCCGCCAGGTGTGAGGGGACGATCTTCAGGACGTCCACCGTGCGGTGCTCGAAGTACTCGGCGAAGGCATGGGCGTCCGAGGCCCGCTCGCTTGAGATCACGTGCAGACAGGCGCCGGTTGCCAGGGCCGGGAAGACCGCCGTGTTGCCGAGGTCGGCCGCGAGAGTGGAGACCGTGGCGAAGCTCCGGCAGTCCCCGAGGTCCAGCCGCTCGATCACGCCTTGAACATAATTGTCGAGCTGGCGGTGGCTCACCATCACTCCCTTGGGCCGGCCCGTGGAGCCCGAGGTGTAGATGACATAGGCCAGGTGCTCTGGATCAACGGCGACGTCCAGGGGGTCCAGGGGTTCCCCGCTCTCTTCGATCTCGCCGTCCAGCAGGACACGGGCGAAGCCCGGCGGCAGCCGGTCCGCCAGGGCGGACTGGGTGAGCACGACCGGCGCGCCCGCGTCCGCCAGCACGAACGCCACCCGCTCGTCCGGGAAGCCGGGATCGATGGGCACGTAAGCCCCGCCCGCCTTGAGGGCCGCGAGCAGGCCCACCACCATGTCCGCCGAGCGCTCGGTGAACAGGGCCACCGGCACGTCCGGGCCCACGCCCAAGGCGCGCAGACGGCGGGCGGCCCGGTTGGCCCTCCGGTCGAGCTCGCCGTAGGAAAGCGTCTCGCTCTCGAAGGCCACGGCCCGGGCCTCGGGGGCCTCCGCGGCCCAGGTCTCGAACCGTTCGTGGATGGGAACCGGGACAGCCCTCTCCGGGCGCGTGTCATTCCACTCGCGCAGGAGCTGCCCGCGTTCGGCTTCGTTCAACAGGGGCAGCTCTGAGACCGGCCGCGCGGGATCCATCACCGCCGCCGCGAGCAGGGCCTGGAAGTGGCCGAGCAGCCTCGCGGCCGTGGCGGGCAGGAAGAGGGAGGTGTTGTAGCTCAGACGCCCGGCAAAGCCTTCCGCCGTCTGGGCCAGAGCGAGATTAAGATCGAACTTGACGGCCTCGGTGTCGAGATCCTCGGTCTCCAGGGTCAGGCCCGCGAGCCGCAACGCGCCGAGCGGCGCCTCTTGGAGCGAGAGCATGACCTGGAAGAGCGGCGAGTGCGCCAGGCTCCGCTCCGGCCGCAGCTCCTCGACCAGGCGTTCGAACGGCACGTCCTGGTGGGCGTGAGCCTCCAGAGTGGCCTCGCGGGTGCGCCGCAGGAGCTCGCCGAAACCCGGGTTGCGCGACAGGTCGCCGCGCAGCACCAGGGTGTTGACGAAGAAGCCGATCAGCCCCTCGGTCTCCACATGGCGCCGGCCGGCGATGGGCGAGCCCACGCTCACGTCCCCGGTGCCGGCGTAGCGGGCCAGCAGGGTCTGGAAGCCGGCGAGCAGGGTCATAAACGGGGTCACGCCCTCGCGCCGGCTCGTCCTGCGCAGGACCGCCGACAGCTCCTCCGTCAGAACGAACGGCAGCGTGGCCCCCGCGGACGTCTGCACGGCCGGCCGCGGCCGGTCGGTGGGCAGCTCCAAGAGGGCGGGCGCACCGGCCAGCCGGCTCTGCCAGTAGGCGAGCTGGCGGGCCAGCACCTCGCCCGCGCGCCACCGCCGCTGCCAGACGGCGAAGTCAGCGTACTGCACGGGCAGCTCCGGCAGAGGCGAGCCCGCGCCGCGCAGGCGGGCCGCGTAGAGCGCCGCCACCTCCCGCACCAGGATGCCCGCCGACCAACCGTCCGAGACGATATGGTGCATGGTCAGCAGGATCTGATGCTCCTCCGGTCCCAGGCGCAGCAGGACGGCGCGCAGGAGCGGACCGAGCGCCAGGTCGAACGGGCGGCGGGCTTCTTCGTGGGCCAGGCTTCGAATATCGGAAATCCCTGAGACATCGACGACCGTTAGGGGCACGGGAGCTGCCGGCTGGATCACCTGAACGGGTTCTCCCTCCAGAGTCTCGAAAACCGTGCGCAGCGACTCATGCCGGCGGACGACCTCGCTCAGGCTCCAGGCCAGTGCCGCGACGTCCAGGGGGCCCCGGAGCCGCACGGCCTGGGCGATGTTGTAGGCGGCGCTGGCCGGCTCGAGCTGGTCGATGAACCAGAGCCGCTGCTGGGCGAAGGAGAGCGGCAGGCGGCCATCCCTTGGCATGGGCTCGATGGCAGGCGCCTGCAGGGTCTCCCCCGCCTCGTCTACCGTCGCCGCGAGCCCCGCGATCGTGGGCCGCTCGAACAGCGCGCTGAGGGGGATCTCGACGCCGAAGGCCCGGCGCACCCGCGACATCACCTGCGTGGCGAGCAGGGAGTGGCCGCCGAGGTCGAAGAAGTCGTCCTCCCGGCCCAACCTCTCCACCCCGAGCACGTCGGCCCAGATCGCCGCCAGCACCTGTTCGGTGGGGGTTCGGGGCGCCACGGCGTCCCCTCCGGGCTCGGCCACCGTGGCCGGCGCACCGAGCCGGGCCAAGGCCTGCCGGTCGAGCTTGCCGTTGGCCGTGAGGGGCAGAGACGGCAGGATCACGAAGGCGGCCGGCACCATGTAGTCCGGCAGGCGATCGACCAGGAAGGATCGCAATTCGGGGACGGTGGCCTCTCCCGTGAGATAGGCCACCAGCAGGCGATCGCCCGGCGCATCCTCGCGGACCAGGACCGCCGTCTCGCGGATCCCGGGATGGGCCAGCAGCGCCGCCTCGATATCCCCCAACTCGATGCGGAATCCCCGCACTTTGACCTGGTGATCCAGACGGCCGAGGAACTCGATTTCCCCATCAGGCATCCAGCGGGCGAGGTCGCCCGTCCGGTACAGCCGGGCGCCCGGCCGGGTACTGAACGGGTCGGGAATGAACCGCTCCGCCGTCAGACCGCCCTGGCCGAGATAGCCGCGGGCAAGCCCGGCACCGCCAATGTGCAGCTCGCCCGGCACACCCACGGGCACGCGGTTCATCCAGGGATCCAGCAGGTGGGCCCTGAGGTTGGCGATCGGCCTGCCGATGGTGGGCACGCCTTCCTGATCCGGCTCCACCACGCCGCGCGTCGCCACCACAGAGCTCTCCGTGGGCCCGTAGTGGTTGACCAGGCGGAACGGCAGCCCCGCCGGCGGCGGGAAGCGCAGCCGGTCGCCGCCCGTCAGCATGGCCTTCAGGGAGAGACCGGGGGGCACCTCTTCCGCCAGGCAGGCCTCGGCCAACGGCGTGGGCAGGAAGCAGAGGGTGATCCCCTCGTCCGCCAGCCAGCGCAGCAGCGCCGAAGGAGTCGCCCGGGTCTCCGCGTCCGGGAAATGGAGGCTGGCGCCCGCCCCGAGGTAGGGCCAGACCTCCCACACCGAGGCGTCGAAGGCCGGACCCGCGAGGCCCGTGGCCCGGTCGGCCGCCGTGACCCCGTAGGTCCGCTGGTGCCAGGCCACCAGGTTGGCCAGCCCGCGGTGAGGGATCCCCACCCCCTTCGGCCGGCCCGTCGAGCCCGAGGTGTACATGACGTAGGCGAGACGCCCGAGGTCGCCGGCCGAGACGGTCGTCCCCGGCCCGTCCGCCTCCGCGAGGTCCCAGGGCCGGTCGAGGACGAACAGCCGCACCGGCGGCAGGCGCTCCACGAACCGCTCCTCGGTCAGCACGATCCCGGCCCCAGCGTCAGCCAGCATGTAGGTCAGCCGCTCCCGGGGATGGGAGGGATCGAGCGGCAGATAGGCGGCGCCCGCCTCCAGCACGCCCAGCGCGGCCGCCAGCCGGGCTACGCCGTTCTCCATGCACAGGGCCACCACGCTCTCCGGCCCCACGCCGAACCCGCGCAGGACACCCGCCAGCCGCCGGGACCGCTCTCCGAGCTCGCCGTAGGTGACGCTCTCGCCGCCCCCGCTCGCGGCGAGGGCGTCCGGCGTCCTCTCCACCCACTCCCGGAAGAGATGGTGGACAGGAGTCTCCGGCACGGGGAAGGCCGCCGTGTCGTTCCACGCCGCGAGTTGCCGCCGCTCGGCGCCCGTCAGCAGCGGCAACTCGGAAAGGCGCCGGGACGGCGACACGGCGATCCCCCGCAGCAGGGTCTCGAAGTGGCCCAGCAGGCGGTCGGCCGTGGCCGCGTCGAAGAGGTCGGAGCTGTATTCGAGCCCGCCCACGAGACCGTCCGGAATCTCCCGCAACGACAGCGAGAGGTCGAACTTGGCCGTGCCGGTCCCCACCTCGACCTGGGCCATGGCCACCGGCCCCAGCCGCGGCTCGGGCAGGGGGGCGTTCTGCAGGGCGAGCATCACCTGCACGAGCGGCGGGCGCGAGCGGTCGCGCTCGGGTCGCAGCTCTTCGACCAGCCGCTCGAAGGGGACGTCCTGGTGGGCATAGGCCGCGAGCGCCTCCTCCCGCGCTCGGGCCAGGAGGGCCGGGAAGGCCGGATCTCCCGCGAGACCGGCGCGCAGCACCAGATCGTTGACGAAGAAGCCGATCAGCGCCTCCAACTCGCGCCGCCCGCGGCCGGCCACGGGCGAACCCACGAGCAGCTCGTCCTGTCCCGTGTAGCGGTGGAGCAGGGTCTCGAAGGCCGCGAGCAAGACCATGAACAGGGTCGCTCCCTCGCGGCGGCCGAGCGCCTGGAGCCCGGCCATGAGACCGGCGGGCAGACGGACCGGCCGCTCGCCGCCACGGAAAGTCCGCACGGGCGGGCGGGGCCGGTCGGTGGCCAGCTCCAGCACCTGGGGCACCCCGGCGAGCCGCTCCCGCCACCAGGCGAGCTGGGAGCCCAGCACCCCGCTTCCCAGCCAGCCGCGCTGCCAGAGGACGTAGTCCGCGTACTGGACGGGCAACTCGGGAAGCGCCGCACCCTCATAGAGGGCCGCCAGCTCGCGCAGGAAGACGCCGATCGACCAGCCGTCCGACACGATGTGGTGCTGGACCACGAGGGCGACGTGGGTCTCGGGCGCGAGCCGAAGCAGCAGGACCCGCAGCAGCGGCCCGCGGGCGAGGTCGAACGGACGGCGCGCCTCCTCGTCCAGCCGGCGCCGTGCCGCCGTCCAGGGATCGGAAACACCGGAGACGTC
>CAXTNS010000397.1:5224-6601 GCA_964245465.1 uncultured Thermoanaerobaculia bacterium | reverse complement strand
ACGTGGAAGAGGACCAAAGGCTACTCGGCGTCCCTTCCGGTCGCATGGTAGCTCAACACGTCTCGTGACGGGACCCAGAGCATGGGGTAGCGGGGAGTTCCCATGGTTGCGACTGGTCAGCACCACACGGCAGTAGAGAGCCGGTCTTTCACAGAGCGCTGATTGCCGAGGGGGACTGAACTGCTCTCCTATCCTGGCCCGGTTACCTCGATCCAGACGACGGCTCGCCCGCTCGCCAGCGACCGAAGCACAGGGTGAAGCTGAACGTAAATCGAGGGTCCCCCCTCTCCCAAGCTCTGGAAGAAGGCGATCGGGGCTTGTCCGACAGCTTCAGGCTCGTCTGGAAGGCTCCCTGGTAATTCCAGTGCGGACTCAGCCTCCTTGGCCGGGAGTGGACGCACCTCTTCAACTACCTGCCACGGCTCGTCCTCCCGGAGCACCTGGTGGAGAGCTTCCTGGAGCCTGTGGAAATCGCATTTCAGACCATCGAGCACAGCTGTCAGGCTTTGCACCGTAGGAAAAGACTTCCCGATCTCGTAGGTGGAGAGCATCGACTTGGTAATTCCGGCTTGGTTGGCGACGGCCACCTGGGTCTGACCTCGTTGAATCCTGAGAAGTCTCAAAGCCTTACCGAGGTACTCCGGTTGGAGCGGGGTACCGGTAGCGAGAGGCCGATTCCGGATGTCGTTGAGCGCCTCCTGAAGAGAATCGAAATCCTCGCAGAGAGCATTGAGGATCGCCGTCAAGCTCGGAAAAGACGGGAGCTTGTGACCCACTTCATAGGAAGAGAGCATCCCGCTTGTCATCTTGGCGCGGGTGGCCACCTCTCCCTGCGGCAGGTTGCGCCGGACGCGCAAGAGCCTCAGGGCGTTTCCTAGCTCGACACTTGAAAACAGGGCGTTAGCCACCGAGTTCATGGCTCTCCTCTCCTCCTGATGGCCTGCGGTTTCTCCTCGATCGGATAAGGTCGCTCAAGAGCTGCCACAAGTCCGGCTCCAACGCAGGCTGAGCGTGGAGCTGGCGGAACTTCTCCGCGAGCTTCTCGCGCAAGTCCCTGACTGCGTCTTCGGGCGTGTTCGCCATCCCTCGCAGTGGCACCTCGGGAATGGACGCTCTCCAGAAGACCGTCCGTAGAGGCGCCACCAGCACGAGGAGTGGATGCACCAAGGCCAATCCAGGATCGGGAAGGGTGTGGATCTCAACCACCTCGGGCGGCCTCCTCCTCAGGCCCTCGAAAGCGGTTCGGACCGCCTTCGAGAGCGCCGTGGCCTCGCTGGAGAGCTGGCGCAGGCGGCTCTCGGCGACTTTCAGTTGAGCCAGTGCCGACCAGTAGCCCGCTCCTTCATCCTTCATCCGCGACTGCCGAGCCTTGACCCT
>CAXTNS010000397.1:0-5124 GCA_964245465.1 uncultured Thermoanaerobaculia bacterium | reverse complement strand
CCGACCAGTAGCCCGCTCCTTCATCCTTCATCCGCGACTGCCGAGCCTTGACCCTACCGTGCTCCCTCTGAAGCAGCTTGACGGTGTAGCGAAGTGGGTAGAGCTTCTTCCGGCTGTCCTCCGGGTCCGGGAAGGTGATGACGAGCCGCCGCGCTGCCGCAAGATATTTCTTGGCCGTGTTCGCGCTCAAGCCCAGCTCTGCCGCGACTCTCTCGAACGGGACCCGCTCGTCGGCTTCAATCTCAGGTTCCTTCTCCCTCTCGCCCGCTCGCCCCTCCTTCAGGAGGGCGAGCGTGTACGCCAGCGGGTAGAATTTCTTTCTGCGATCCTCGCGCCCCTCGTAAGTCTTCCCATAGACGACCCGCAGCCGGTCTCCGGATTCGCCGAGAGCCAGGAGCACCCGGTAGCGAGGTAATCCAGACTCTGCGACGATCCGGGCGAGGGGGACCAGCTCGTCCTCTTCTTCTGTTTTTCTGTCCGCATCCATTCCTTGGATTTCTCCGTTCTCCTACACGTTCTCGATTTGAATCTGGATCTCCAGACTGACGCGTAGCGCGGCTGCAATCCTGCGGAAGTCGCGAGCCTCCCACGCACGCAGGACCCGGCCTGCCCGCGCCCCTAGCCAGCTCTCCAACACCCGGTAGCTGCCAATCCGCTGGCGCCACACGTCCGGCTCGATCCCCTCGAAGGCAAGCCCTTGCTCATTGAGCCGGACCCTCCCCGCACTTTCGTCATAGCTCGCGAGCACCTGCCGATGGGTGCTGAGCGGTGAGCGGATGTCTCCGGATGGGACACAGCCCGCAGCCAGGGCGAGCCGGGGATGTTCGAGCAGGTGAGCGGAAACCAGCTCTCGGCCCAGGCCGGCCAAGCTCCGGAACCTCTGGCAGTCCTCGGGAAGAGGCACCCGCGGGAAGTCCGGCCGCATCAGCTCGCCGAAGCGGCGCAGAAAACGCGAGTCGTTCAGGGTCGCATAGACCCAGCCCAGGAGATCCTCCGGGGCGACGGCCTCGCCAAGGCGGTCCCCCAGCCGTTGGACGAGTTGGGGCTCCAGGTTCGGCACCGCACGACCTGCCCGCAGCAGGTACAGAGGAAAAACCGTGTTGGGGGAGTAAGAGCTCAAGACCTTATGACCGGACACCCACCGAGTAACGAAAGCCCCGGGCTCCTGGACGGCCTGCCGCACGGCGAGGAGCCCGAGATTGCCGCCCCGCCGCAGGTGATCCATCACCGCCGTGCGGGGCCGAGCCAGCGCTCGCTCCTCGAAGAGCAAATGGCGCACGTCGAAAGGTCGGGCTAGAAAAGACGTGACGCTGCGCCGCCGGGCGCTGGCGAGTCCCCGCGCTTCGAAGCTTTCCCGGTCCAAGGCGAGCACTTCCGCGTCCCGCCCCGTCACCACGCCGAGCGAGTGCAGGGGGAAGATCTCCGGCAGCGGGACGCCCCGGCGGTAGTCTCTCTCCCGCTCGGCTGCGGTCCCCCGGAAGAGCAGGAGCGGCGGCCGGGGAGGAGCTTCCGACCAGGGGAAAGTCTGGACCGTGGTCCGGCTGAGGGTCACCAGTTTCTGGGACCTCTCGCCGTAGAGATCGCCTCGAAAGACCTGCCGGGGCAGTCCGGGCCTTTTCACCAGGACCAGGACGGCGATCCCTTGGGCTACCCCCTCGAATACGTTCTCGTCGCGCTCGCCCGAGGGACCGGACTCCCTCCTGCGCCGGTTTCCGTGCAGGTCGAGCGCATAGATGCGCTCGAACGTGTTCAGGAGGGAATGCCGGAGTCCTCGGAAGGTGGGCGCTTCGAGAGCGTTGTGGTTAACCACGAAAGCGAGGATCCCCTCGCCGGCCCGATCGATCATCCACTGTGCCAGACGAAGGAATTTCACGTAGTCGTCATGAAGCCATTTCAGATTGCGTTCCCCGAGGGGGAGCCCTCCCTGGGAGAAGTAGCCCTTATCCGCCCGCCCGCCGGGCAGGGTGTAGCCTCGGAGCAGCTCCGTGATCCAGAGGTTCGTGCTCGTGGGGCGCCCGTTGAAGGGCGGATTGCCGAGGATGACGGTCATGGGCTCGCCAGCTCTCACCCAGGCTGCCTTTGCAGCCTCACAGGCGAGGAAACCCGCGCCTCGGGATTCGTCCGGATCCGTCAAGGCGTCCGCTAGAAAGAGGGAGATGTCCTCCTGTCGCGCCTCCACGCCCAGGCGGTCCAGGTAACGCCTCATGGCGGCCTGGCCCTCTGTCCAGGAGCCCGGCAGGATCTCGATACCGTGGAAGTGTGGAAGGAGGTGGCCTCGCACCAGCGCCTCCAGACCCTCCCGGCCTTGTTTCAGGCGGTGCTTGGCGACGACCCACCGGTATGTCTCCAGGATAAAATTCATGGGACCGGCGGCCGGATCGAGCAGCCGGACAGAAGGATCCGCCAGCCCCTCCGGTCGTCCGAGCGTGTCCCGCAGCAACGCGTCCACGGAACGCACCATCCAACGCACGAGAGGCCGAGGAGTGGCGAAGACGCCCCGCACCTTGCGCACCTCAAGGCCGGACTCCAGCGGGATCTCGTGGCCTTTGGGGTCAAAGACCTGGACGCAGACCCGAATCCCCTGAACCTCTCCGGCGTGCAGGAAAGCCTCCTCAGGGCTGGCACAGGCGAGCACGGCGAGACCGTCGCGCCTCAGATGCTCCAGGGAGAAGAAATCGCGATCCTGCCGGAAGTGTCTCCAGAACCAGGGGAGGGCCTGACTGATCTGGGAACAGTCCTCCTCCACGTCGCTTGTCGCCTGGAAGCGCAGCCGCAGAGTCCAGGTGCCCTCCAACGGCGCCTCGTGGTCAGGGACGTATCGCAAGGGTCCTCTCAGTCCTCTACTGGGTAGAGAAAAATCTCGTGGCTCAAGCCCTTGGTGACCACTTCCATGACCAGCCGGTCCCCTTCGAGCAGGATAAGAAGATCCGAGGGAATCGGCAGAGCGCCGTCCTCCTCCAGGGCCGTTTTCGGTCGCTGGGAGATCTCCTCGCGCCAGTGATCCGGCAGCGAGCTCGCTCGCCAGTCCGCCTCCAACTCGCGGAAGCTATCGAGCCGCAGGGAAACGGGGTTCCGTTCGATTGAGAAGCGGTCCCCCGGCTCCAGGCCGAGGGCGGCCTTCACCTCCGGCGGTAGAGTCACGCGACCAGGGATCTCCACCACCAGCTCGAATTGCTCGGCCAGCCCCAAAGGCAGCGCTGGCTCTCTCACGCGAACGGCACCGGCTGGAAGTAGACGCTCTGCTGAGAGAGGAACATCCGTTGCGCCGAGCCCACGCAGAGCCAAAGGGTGTGATCTAGTGGGCCGGCCTGCGCTTCAGCCGCAAAGCCCTCCAAGGTGACGAGCACCAGGTCCAGCCCCGGGTGGCTGGCGAAGTTAGCAGCCAGCTCCGCCACGAGAGGCTCGATCTCGGCCCGCCGCCCGATCTCAGCCCAAACCTCTCCGAGATCGAGAGTCGCCAGTGTTACCTCGGGAAGCCGGCCAGCCCTTAGGCACTCTTTTTGGATCGAGCCCAGGAGCCGTCCGGCGTCGGCCAGCTCCCCAAGGCGCGCCGCCAGCCGGCCCTCCAGCCAGCGCAGTCTGAGGAGCGCTTCCTTCTGGTCGATGCCCTTGCAGAGGCTTCTCGCCTCTCCACGCGCCGTGTGCACCGCGTTCGTGGCATCGCCCCTTTCGAGCCGGGTCAGGACAAGGCCCAACGTGGCTGCGCCCGCAAGCCAGGGATGGCGCTCGCCGTCCAGCTTGCGAAGGCCCGCCGGCAGAAGCTCTGCCGCCTCCGTCAAGCTCAATTGCTCCAGCGCGATCAGGCTGGCCAGAGCGAGGAAGGCCCCCTGATCCCGCAACTTCCACTCCTCTCGAAAACGGCGGGCCGCGTGATGCAGCAGAGCCGCGGCCTCTTCGCACCGGTCCTGGTGCCACCGTAAGAGTTTCGCCTCCCAGCAGAAGATCGCCCGCGCCGGCCGGCCGACATCCAGGAAGGCGACCTGCTGCAACAGGGTCTCCGCCTCCCGGGGGTCGCTCAAGAGGCGCCGCGCTGTGGCCCCCAGCCAGCAGGCGTAGCACTTGCGCTCCAGTTCCATTCCTGGCTCGGTGCCGTCCTCATCTTGGAAGAACCTACCGAGGGTCATCGCCGCCCCGCCAATCTCGTCCCCGCGCACGGGATCGAATGGCAACGAGCGATGGCACTCCTCCAGGAGCAGGTCCAGGAGAGCGCTGCTGCGGAACCTCTCGTCGTCCAGGAGCATCGCCCGCCGTTCTTTCGGGCAGTCCAGCAGCTCCTCCAGCAGCTCCCCGGCGGTGTAACTCTGGACGACATCCGAGCCGGACCTCACGGCGCCTCCCCTTCACTCTCCCCGTCAGCGGTGCTCGTGGCTACGTCCTGGAGATCCTGGAGGGCCGGCCGGATGTAGTCCTCCAGCACACATTCGATAACGGCCCTCATCTCCGTCACACCACCCCACTCCTCGGCCACGTCCTCATCCCCAACCCTGGCCGGCGCCTCGGGCAGGCTGAGCAAAATGCCGAGGAGCTGCCATCGGCCCTCCTCGAAGTGAGCAAGCACCCGTGCGAGATGCTTCTTTCCTTCGGGCAGGGTTAGCTTTGGCGCCGTCACCGGTGGGCTCCTCGGCGTTCCAGCTTTTGCTCCGTCAGCTCCCAGAGTGGACGGGTCACCTTCAGGCACTCCGAGCAGCCGCTCAACATGTGGCGGACAATCGGCAACCCTTCGGCCCGGGAAAGCTCACCGTGCATGAAGCGCTTTAGCTGCTCTGCGGGGGGATGGCTCCTGCGGAATGCCTGCGGCTCTGGCTCGGGTTTACTGCCTATAGACCTCAGCATAGAGGACAAGTTAGGAGAAGTTGCGCCTACTCGCACCAAGGGAAGTTAGAATCTCCTAAGTCATGGTGGTTTGGTGGTCGGCATGCGTCACCAGAAAGTCGCATTCACGTGTCCCCAAAACGGGGGCTCCGGCAACCTGTCTATTGATGGCTACTTCAAAAGGATATGACGTGCCTGAACAGCCCCCCTCCCCCCTTGTCTTGGCGTTGAAGTATTTGCGCATTTCTGGCGGTGGGAGTGGACCGAGATGGGCTCGCGCCCTGGGAGTCAACAAATCCCTGATCTCAGATT
>CAXTNS010000396.1:0-6603 GCA_964245465.1 uncultured Thermoanaerobaculia bacterium | reverse complement strand
GTGATTGGGGTAGTGATTGGGGTAGTGATTGGGGTAGTGATTGGGGTAGTACCCCTGACCTCTTCCGGAGCGGCAGCTTGCAGATGCCCAGGGTCGGCGCGGAAGGTCAGCATCAGTCCCGCCATGCCGAAATCGTAGACCGGCGGCTCGATACCGTGCTCCCGGCACTCGCGCTGCATCTTCTCGATGCCACGGCCCCAGGATTCGATGTAGCCGGCGCGGAAGAAGGCATTGGCGAGCAGCGGGTTGAAGGGACAGGATGGGTGTTTGCCCAACAGCTTCTGCAACGTCCACTTTTCCGGCAGGTCGCCGGGATTCCAGAAGACGATCCGATCTTCATACACGCTGATCTGGATGGGGATGCCGCTGCTGTAGTCCTTGTGCACCACGGCGTTGAGCAGGGCCTCGCGCAGTGCGGCGTCGGGGAAGAGGAAGGTCTCCCGCCTCTGCAAGCCCTGGTAGCTGATGTACGCCTTGAGATACTTCGTGTGCAGGAGCTCGATCGTCGTTTCCACCTGCTCGAAGAGGCTGCCGTGCACCTCGTCTTGATAGCGGAGGTCGTCGTCGGTCACGAAGAAGCCGATCTTGATCCAGGCACCGCTCACATATTGCTCGGGACGGTCGGAGAACAGCAGGCAGGCGGCGCGTTTGAGGCCGTGCTTTTCGGTCAGCTCCAGGTTACCGAGAACCACCTCCCGGCTGTCGCGTAACACCGTCCGGTCCATGCGCCCGCTCTCGGTGGCTCTCTGCCTGAACAGCCGCAACGCCGCGGTGCTGAGGGACCGTACGGTAAAGGAGGGTTCCGGCGCGTCATCCCAGTGGCGTCCGCGTTTCTTCAGCAGGAACCGCTCCAGCGCTGCACCCTTCAGCTCCTGCCTGGTGCTGCCGCTGCGGTAGTGGTATTCGCCTTTGTAGCTGATGGGGCTGGGATACGGCTCGACACGGATTTCGACCAGCTCCTTGCGCCCTTCCTTGACGAGGCGTACGTCGGCCATGATGCCCAGTACGTCCCGGACCTTGTTAGGCAGCTCTTCCAGCAATCTGCGGGCATCGCTCACGCCCACGGCCACGCCTCGGTCATCGCGACCGATGACCAGTTTACCTCCCTCCGCATTGGCGAAGCCGCAGATCCACCGGAGGTAGTCGTCGCGCCAGGAGCTTTTCCATTCGACCTGCTGGCTCTCCTTCATGTCAGGCAAATCCTCCTCGTCAGCTCTGTGATGCACCAAAACCGTTTTACAGGAATCTGTATAGACAACAAGTTGTCTATCCGCGCTGCTGCACATTCATGCAGGCTGAGGATATCGTTTCGACCTGGAGAGAAGCTATCAGAATACGTTCGAATGGGGGAGTCGCGCTTGCCTTGCACGGTCCTGATGCCGGAAACCTGGCTTGTGGCTATCCCATTGATGAGTGGCCCTGGCCGGAATCGACAAAGTGGCTATAGGCGCGCCGACCTTTTTTGAGGCATCCTTCTCTTGACGAAAGGAGGTCCTTCATGCCGGGAAGCGTTCTGTCTGAAACTGTTCCAGCCATACCGGTCGACAAGCCCGGTGAGTACGCCCAGGGATTGCTGAACCGGTTGGGAGACCGGGAGCCGCTGGTCGTTCTGGCGGGCCTGGGAGATGCCGTGCGGAGGGTGTTCGACGGCCTGTCGGACACTGCCCTGCGCCAAGCCGAAGCGCCGGGGAAGTGGTCGATGATCGAGGTGGCGCAGCACTTGGCGGACAGCGAGATCGTGGTCGGTTTTCGCCTGCGGATGATCCTGGCGCACGACCGGCCGGAGATCACCGCCTACGATCAGGATCTCTGGGCGGAGCGGCTCCGCTACCGCGAGGCGAAGCTCGCCGAGGTGCTGGAGCAGTTGGAGGCGTTGCGCGGGGTGAATCTGCGCATTGCCCGGAGGCTCACCCGGGACGAGTTGGACCGTGTCGGGGTGCACGCCGAACGGGGCGCGGAATCGGTGGGATACCTGCTCCGCTGGTCGCCGGCCACGACCTGGTGCATCTCGATCAGTTGGCACGGATCCGGAACAGACATCACCCATAGGCACGGACAGAACTTGTCCTGAACCATTCTTGCCAGACTGTACTCCTTGGAGTGATGCGGTAGATCCTAGGGCTGCCCCGGTACTTGCTCACCGGGCTGGCGAGCTGTTGAAGGATTCCCGGAACGGCTGTTGAGCCGAGATCCGTGCCAGAATCCTGGTCCATGGCGACCTCAAGCTCTCTCCTCGATCGGACCGTCACGGACCTCCTGGAGCTCTTCGCGGCCGGGAAGAACACGCCGGGCGCGGGAAGCGCGGCGGCCCTGACGGGAGCCGTGGCCGGAAGCCTCCTTCAGGCGGTGGCGCGGTATACGATCCGGGTCGCCGGGAAACCAGACGCCGATTCTTCCTTTCTGGACAGGGCTGGGATCCTTCTCGAAGAAGCTCGCGAGAGGTCCCGCCGCCTGTCCGAGGCGGTCGACGAGGACGCTGCCGCGTTTGAAAGGTTTTGGCAGTCGAGGAGCAAGGGAGACCTTCAGGAGGCGATCGAAATCCCAATCAAGGTCGCGGAGCAATGCGCCGCGCTGGGAGAGATCGGAGTCGAGCTGCATGAAAAGGGTTTCAAGGCGGCGCGGGGAGAGGCTAAGACCGCCGTCCTGCTTGCGCTCGCCGGCGGCGAGGCCGCCATGCACATCGCGCGCCTCAATCTGAAATTCGCCGCGATCAACCTTCATGAAGAGAAGCTGCGCCCGCTCGACCAGCGGCTCGGAGACCTGCGGAATTGGAGGACGCCCGAATGACTCTCGAAATCCCCGGCTCCGTCCTGGAGCGGCTGGAGCGCCGGGGCGCCTATCTGGTCGTCCGCCTCACGGCCTCCGGTATCCCGGCCGATCTACTGTTCTTCTACGGCGAGGCTCACGGCACCCTCGAATCGCTGCCCCTCGTGCTGTCGGCGGGCAGGATCGAGGGGACGGAGGGCTCTTTCGATCAGGTAATTCCCGTGCCTTTTCCATCCCCGGGGACCGTCCAGCTTCATCTCCAGGGCGCGGGCGGAGAAAACGTTGTCATCGTGGGCCAGTCTCTCACCATCCAGACCGGCGGCGGGGAACCGCTGGTGTCCTTGGGGCGGCCCACGCGCTGACGCCGGGCCGCCCCTGCGATCTCAAATCAAGGCTGGTAGGTGACCGTGAGCTGCGGCCGGTTCGCCGCGGTCGCGTTCTCTCCCGGATAGAAGCCGATGTAGTCGTAGCCGAGGTCGTCGTTGTCGTCGAGGGTGAAGCCGAGCCGGAGTTGCGTGGTGCCGGTCTTGTTGATGGCGGCGAGGCCGGCGGCGTTCAGGTTGCCCGTGGAAGCCGAGCCGTTGGCGGTGGGGTTCGACATCGTGGCCACGCTGGTGGCCGTGGCCGCGGCCTGCCAGTCGGCGAAGGCGAAGGCGGTCGAGCCTCCGAAGCCGCCGGTGACGATGTCCACCCCACAGGAGCCGTGGGTGGTGAAAGGATTGGTGCCCGAGGAGGTGCCGCGCACCAGGCGGAGGGTCGCCGAGGTGATCGTCGCCGTGTCGGGAATCGAAGAGGTGTCGAAAGAGACGAGGCTCTTGTACTGCTCGTCCACGTCGGTGTCACCCACCCGCAGCGCCGCGGTGGTGTTGTCGGTCGAGTTGCCGCCGCCGCCCACGTTGGTCGTCTCGCCACTCTCCCAGATCCGGCCGTCCTCCGCCGCCACCGAGGAGAAGGTCACGGTCACCGGGGGAGGAGTCGAAACGGCGGTCACGTTGACCGCGATCTCGTTGGAGATCAGGGTCGAGCCGCAGCCGGGCGTCGTCCGCGCCACCAGGAAGTAGTTGCCCACGGCGGGGAAGTTGGCGCAGTTGAGGACGTAGCTCGTCCCCGTGGCGCCGGAGATGTTGGTGATCGCACCCCCCGAGGTGGTCCGGTAGCCCCACTGGTGGGTGGAGGTGCCGCCGCCCGTGTCCGTCACGGTGGCGGTGCCACCCGTACACGGGCTGCCGATCGTAGTGCTGCCCGCGACGGAGATCGTCGTGCTGCTGAGCGGCGGGGCCATGCTGATGGTCGCGCTGCCGGCGCCGGGCTGGTTGCAGCCGGTGCTGGAGACGCTGGTGAGGCTGTAGGTGGTGGCGCTGGTGGGAGATACGGAGCGCGTGGCCGGGTTGGTGGTGACGCCGCTTTGGACGAAGCCGTCCGACCAGGTGAGCGTCCACGGGCCCGTCCCCGCGAGATTGACGGTGAGGATGGCCGGGCTGCCGGAGCAGACGGCGGTCGATCCGGAGACCTTCGCGGGGATGGCGCACCCCATGTCGAGCCGGCCGTGGCCGTAGACGTTGTTGGGCACCACTCCGGCCGCGCTGCCGCAGGTGGTGGACGTCAGCGTGATGGGCTTGGCCGAAGAGGTGAGGCGGCTCTCGATGGCGTCCGGGTTGCCCTTGAGAGAGGGGAACGCCGAGAGCAGGAGCGCCACGCCGCCGGCCACGTGCGGCCCCGCCATGGAGGTTCCCGAAAGCGAGGAGTAGGCGGTGTCGCTGGTGTTGTAGGAGGAGCGGGTGCTGGTGCCGGGGGCCATGATATCCGGCTTGACGCGGCCGCTGCCGTCGGCCGTCACCGGACCGCGGCTGCTGAAGGAGGCCACGGTGTCGGCCCCGGTGTTGAGCGCTCCCGTGGTGAACGACGGGTCGTAAAAGCTGGGCGGATCGGCCACGGTGGAGCAGCCCGGCCCGGAGTTGCCGGCCGAGACTTCCATCAGGATGCCGGCCGCGCGGGTGTTGGAAACTCCGGTCAGGAGGATGTTGGGGGTCGTGCAGCCTTCGGCGGCGTTGCAGCCCCAGGAGTTGACGGTCACGTGGGGCGCCTTGCTGGGATCGCCCTGGGCCGTGGTGCCGCCGACCGGATAGGGCGCCAGGAAGAACTCCATGCATTCGAGATAGGTGGCGGGAGTGCCGGCGTTCTGGTTCATATTGCGGCAGCCGATCCACTTCGCTCCCGGCGCCATGCCGACCTGGTTGGCGCCGTCCTGGCCCACGGCGGTGCCCATGGTGTGGGTGCCGTGGCCGTTGTCGTCACAGGGCTGGGTGGAGTTGGCCCCGCAGACGCCGCCGCCCGAGTGGACCGAGTCGTGCCAGTTGTAGTCGTGGCTGGCCGTGGTGCCGTTCCAGCCGCGGTAGGCGTTCTTGAGGGCGGCGTGGGTCCAGCGGTAGCCCGTGTCGGCGCCACCCACGACCACGCCCTGGCCGGTGTAGCCGAGGCTCCAGATCTGGGGCGCCCGCACATAGCTGATGCCCGGCTCGGCGGCCGTGATGGCCTTGCCCGGCTCTGCCAGCGTCTCCAGCCACTCCGCGCTGAACTCCACAGGCTCCGGCTCGTGCGGCTTGGGCAGGGTCTGGCGCATCTCGGGGTTGCCGTCGATCCGTTTGACGTCGGGCCGCGCGGCCAGTTTCTTCGCGAGCTCCCGGTCGCCTTTGACCAGGATGGCATTGACCAGGTAGAAGGACTGGTACTGCACGCCCTGGGCGTCAAGCTCGGCCCGGATCGCTCTCTGGGATTCCTGCGCGGTCTTGAAGAGCGTCTCGTAGACGAACTGCCCCTTGCTGAGCTTGCCCTTGAGCTGCCGGGCTTCCGAGAGATTCGCCTGCCGCTCCAGCACGACGAAGTATTCCGCCTGGGCGCCGGCCCGGGTGTTCTCGAAGACCCAGGGATGGATCTTTTTTTCGATCGCCTTTTCGGCTTCAGACGGCTGTGCCTGGGCGTGCGCGCCCGGACCCGTCAGCATTGCCCCGGCCACCAGGGCCAGGCCTGCCTTCAGCAACCATGTCTTCATTGCTCTCTCCCTTCTACGGATCGGGCCTGGCGAGGCGGCCGGGCACGAGGATTCTGGTTGACGTGGAGGTCTCCCTAGAATCACTGTGCGATCAGCGCCTATCTTGGGACACGGGGAGGGAGGCGATGAGGCTATTGGAGGCGACTGCTATCCACGGTATCCCCGCCCCCAGATCCTCAGGAGCTCGCGGCAGCCGTCCGCGAAGTCGTGCTGGAAGTCGACCCATTGGAGGTCGGGCAAGGTCCAGGACAACTTCTGAGGATCGGCAGGCTGATAGTCCAGGACGACCAAGCGTCCTTCGTAGACGTCTTCACGGAGAGCGTAGAACAACTCGCGTTTCACCCACTTCGAGGCAACGGCGGCTGGAGAGAGGATCAGCAGGAACCAATCGCATCTCTCCAGTGCCCTTCCAATCTCATCGTGCCACTGCTGGGCTCCGACGATGCCTCGTCTGCTGTACCAGTAGGGAAGGCCGTGAACTTCGAGGACGTCTCCAATCCTCGTCGCGAATGGATGATCGATGGATGAATGGGAAATGAAGATCTCAGTGGGCGCCGGCATGGAGGGCCGGTTCTTCCATCGCCTGCAGAATTTTGGCTAATTGATGCCCCACTTCCGCGAGATCGTTTTCGATTTTGATCCAGCGGAGACGGCGGAGGATCCAGGGGAAGTCCTGCGTCGGCTCGACCTGGTGCCGCTACGGCGTCCAGGACTCGGTCGGCCTGGCCATCGAGCTGGAACTGCGGTATCGCGGCCTGCGCGCCCCGCACAAGCTCAAGTCCGCGGTG
>CAXTNS010000395.1:0-6614 GCA_964245465.1 uncultured Thermoanaerobaculia bacterium | reverse complement strand
CTATGGTGCTGCGCTTCGCCACTGGCGCGGCTCTGGCCGGCGTGTATCCGCCCGGCATGAAGCTGATCGCCTCCTGGTGCACGGTAGACCGGGGGCTCGGGATCGGCCTGCTGGTGGGCGCCATCACCCTGGGCTCCGGCGTCCCCCACCTGCTCAACGCAATATCCGGGGGGAGCGGAGAGGCCGGAATGCCCCCCTGGCGCGGCGTGCTGCTGGCAACTTCCGCCCTGGCTGGAGTCGCGGCCCTCCTGGTCCTGTTTCTGGTCCGCCCCGGTCCGTTCCTCGGCAAGGCGCCGCCTTTCGACTGGCGCTTCGCCGGACAGGTGTTGACGGACCGGCCCACGCGGCTCGCGAACTTCGGCTATCTCGGACACATGTGGGAGCTATACGCCATGTGGGCCTGGGTGCCCATCTGCCTGCTGGCGAGCTACGAGGAGGCGGGCTGGAGCCCACGCGGGGCGCGTCTCGCGGGCTTCGGCGTTCTCGCCGCCGGCACGGCCGGCTCCGTGCTGGCGGGCCGTCTCGCGGACAGGCTGGGGCGTACCCGGATCACCATCTGGAGCCTGATTGTCTCGGGCGCCTGCTGCCTGCTGGCCGGGATCTTCTTCCACCACCCGGCGGCGCTGACGGCGCTCTGCCTCCTCTGGGGCTTTGCGGTGGTGGCGGACAGCGCCCAGTTCAGCGCCGCCGTCTCCGAGCTGGCCGATCCGCGCTACGTGGGGACGGCCCTGACGATCCAGACCAGCCTGGGATTCCTCCTGACCCTCTTCACCATCCGTTTGATTCCGCCCCTCGCCGGCCGCTTCGGCTGGGAGCGCGCCTTCCTGATCCTCGCCCTGGGCCCCGCCTTCGGTGCCTGGAGCATGGTGCGGCTGCGCCGCCTCCCGGAGGCGGCGCGGATGGCTTCAGGAAACCGCTGATTCTTCCTACCAGAGGATCCTCACCCCCACCTGCACCTGCCGCGGGTCGCCGGCGCCACTGCGCACGGTACCGTCGAAGTTGAAGGCCAGGTTGGTCACCTGCGGGCGCAGGAAGTTGTCCTCGTTGAGGAGATTGAAGACCTCAACCAGCGGCTGCACGGTCAGGCCGCCCATCGCGAAGTCGCGCGACAAACGGAGGTCCAGCGAGGAGAACTCGTTGTCCTTCCTCCCCAGGTTGCGCAGCGTCACCGTGCCGTCGGGGTTGATGCGGTCCTGGGGCGTCGCGGCGTCGGTGCCGTCGGCCTTGATCGACTTGGGCTGCGCCGAGCGGTAGGCGTAGCGCAGGTTGAGGTCGAGGGCGGCGGGCAGTTGCAAGAGCACCCAGGCATTCACGCGATGCCGCTGGTCGCGGTCGGAGTAGCTGTACTCGCGGTCGAGCTGGGTGATGTCGGCATAACGGAAGGTAAACGGGTCCCGCTCGTTGTCGTCGTCCGACTTGTCCTTCGACCAGGTGTAATAGAGCTGGTAGGCGTGGCGATGCGACATCCGCTTGTCGAACCCGAGGGTGACACCGCGGTAGCGGCTCTTGGCGGTCGACTCGACGGTAGTCAGGGTGGTGATGCCATTGGTGCCATCCGGTGGGAGACCACTCGACCAGGGCGAGCCGAGCCGCGGGTCATTGCGGTTGACGAAGCGGGAGATGTGGTCGGTCTTGGCGTAGTTGAGCTTGAGCGAGGCGGCCAGCTCGGGTCTCACCTCCCGCTCGTAGGAGAGGCTGGTGGCGATGGTGCTCGGCGTCTGCCAGTCCTCGTCGTAGACGAAGACGTCGGGGTGGTTCACCGCCCCTCCCGGCAGCAGCACGTCGTACGGCGGCGGCGGTCCAGCGAGGGTCTGCCCGAGGCTGCCGTTGGTCGACCGGGTGGAGGCCAGGTTCAGCGCCGGCAGGCGGGCGTTGAAGACGCCGGCCGTGAAGCGCACCACCGACTTGCTGTCGGCGTCCGGCACCCACGACACCCCTAACCGCGGCTGCCACATCTCCCAGTCGTCGGGGATCTCGCCGTTGGAGGGGAACTTCTGGCCGTTCCGGGTCTGGCCGATAAAGGGGGCGAAGAACACCTGATCCGGCGGCGTGCGGACGTCGGGGTTGTCGAGACCTTCCCAGCGCAGCCCGTAGTCGATGGTCAGGTTGTCGCGAGCATGCCAACTGTCCTGTACGTAGAGCGCGGGCTCCTTCTGCTTGATGGTCTGCGTGCCCGCCTCCTCCACCGAGGTGCTCCCCACTCCCGCCTGCTGCAGATAGAGGAGCACGGTGCCGTTAGCGCCATGACTGTTGACGTAATTGATGAAGTCGCTGGTGGTGAGGAAGACGAACCGGCCGTTGGCGAAGCCGACGAAGGTCTGGGAGGAGGCGACCTCGTTGTAGTCGAGACCCGCCTTGAACGAGTGGTTGCCGCGCAGGTACGAGAGGTTGTCGGTCACCTGCTTGCGGTCGTCGTTGTATTTGACGGGGAGGAAGAACGGCATCCCCCAGCGGGCGCCGCTGGGAGTGAAGTCGTCGTTGAAGAGGATGGCGGTGTCGGGGAAGGGCCGGTCCTGGCCCGGGATGTTGGGGCCGCGATAGGGGCGCGGCCGCCACTCCTTGGCGTACTGCAGGCGCAGCTCGTTGAGCAGGCTGCTGGAGAGGGTGCTGACCAGCCCGGCGGTGCCGGCGTGCGAGTAGTCCTGCTCAATGCCGTTGGCCGAGCGCCCCCACTGGTCGACGTCGAAGGTGCCGTTGACCTGCTCCGAGTTGGTGTAGCTGTAGCGGAAGGTCGCCAGAGTGGCGGCGGAGACCTGCCAGTCGATCTTGGCCAGGGCCACCTCGGCGTCGTCGGTGCGCTCGATCGGCCCGTTCTCATTGGGCAGGCCGATGCTGGCGAGGAAGGAGACCAGGCGCGGGTCTATACGGTTGGGGTTGGTCTGCTTGGTGCGGCTCGAGCGCTGGACGTCGGCGGCCACGAAGTAGAAGAGGTTGTCCTTGATGAAGGGCCCGCCGAGGGTGAAGCCGCCCTGCTTGCGATCGAAGCTCCCCTCTTCCGCCGACGAGCCGTCGGGGTTCTTCGGCGTCTCCGAGAGGCTGTCGTTGATGAAGAAACCGTGGACGCTGCCTTGGATCTGGTTGGTGCCCGTCTTGGTGATGACGTTGACGAAGCCGCCCGAGGAGCGGCCGAACTCGGCCGGAGCGCCGTCGGCAACCACCACCACCTCCTGCACCGCCTCGAGGTTGAAGGTGAAGGGAGGTCGCTGGCCGCCGCGCTGCTCGCCGAAGAAGGGGTTGTTGAAGTCGGCGCCGTCCACCGAGATGTTGTTGGCGATGCCCTTCTGGCCGTTGATCGACAGCTCGTCGCCGTCGGGGCCCTGCACGATGGTCGCTCCCGGCGTGAGCTTGACGTAATCGAGGAAGTTGCGGCCGTTGTTGGGGAGCCCCTCGACGGCGTCGGTGTCGATGCGAACCGTCCCCTCGGTGCGGCTGGTCTCGACCACCGGTGCCTCGGCGGTGACCGTGATCTCCTCCTCCACGGAAGAGAGCGGCAGGGTCAGCTTGAGGTTGATCGTCTGGCCGACCGAGAGGTCGATCCCCTCCCGCACCAGCTTGGCGAACTGTGCCAGCTCGATCGTGATCCGGTAGGGACCGAGGGGGAGCAGAAGGGCGCGAAACCGGCCGTCCGGGCCGGTGGTGACGACCTGCTCGTAGTTCGTCGCCGTGTTCCTGAGGGTGACCGTCGCTCCGGGCAGCACGCCCCCGTTCTCGTCCGCCACGGTCCCTTCGATGACGCCAGTCGTCGCCTGGGACTGGGCGAAAACACCCGGAACCCAGGCAAGGAGCAGCACGAGGGCCAGCAGACGCACGCTCCAGTGTCGCGACATCCCGACCTCCTTTTCCGGTGAACGGAAGGAATGAACCTGGAGCGAAAATACCCTCCGGGCCGGGGGGAGTCAAGGCGCGCCGGATAGAATCGGCCCATGACCAACTTCAACACCGCCCTCGGCCTTCGCCCCGGCGACGAGCCCGGCACCGTCCTTCTCGATCCCCGTCCCGAGCACCAGGTAGCGCCGGACGTGATCCACTTCGCCGTCCTGACGACCCTCGCCGAGGTCTCCGCCGCGAGCACTGTCGAGGCGCCGGTCGTCCCCTCGACGGTGACCGTGCACCTGCTGAGCCGCGCGCGGCTGGCACCCCTGGTGGGCCGGGGGCGCTTGTTGAGGAAAGGGAAACGCGTGGTGGTGGCCGAAGGCGAGGTCACCCAGGAGGGGCAACTGGTGGCCAAGGCGACGGTGCAGTTTGCGGTTATGGGGTGAGGCCTAAGGACATCAAGGACACCAGGGACCTAAAGGACATCAGAGTTATTATCCCTTGATCCTCCTTGGGTCCTTGACGTCCTTTTCGTCCTTGATGTCCTCGCCTTCCGGCTCTACCCGCCGCCGCTCAACGGCGTCTTCATCACACCCTTGCCCTTGGCCTTCAGGTAGTCCCCGTTCATGCGGGCGATGAAGTCGATCGAGATCTCCTTGGGGCAGACGGCCTCGCACTCGGCGTAGTTGGAGCAGCTCCCGAAGCCCTCCTTCTCCATGGCCTCGACCATGGCGAGGGCGCGGTCGAAGCGCTCGGGCTGGCCCTGGGGCAAGAGGTTCAGGTGGGAGACCTTGGCCGAGGTGAAGAGCTGCGCCGCACCGTTCGGGCACTGTGCCACGCAGGCGCCGCAGCCGATACATTGGGCGGCGTCGAAGGCGCGGTCGGCCAGGGGCTTCGGGATCGGTGTGAGGTTGGCCTCTGGGGCGCTGCCGGTCGCGACCGAGATGAAGCCGCCGGCCTGGACGATGCGGTCGAAGGCGCCGCGGTTGACCACCAGGTCCTTGACCACCGGGAACGCCTTGGAGCGCCAGGGCTCGATGTAGAGAATGTCGCCATCCTTGAAGTGGCGCATGTGGAGCTGGCAGACGGTAGTGGCCGGCAAGGGCCCGTGGGCCTCGCCGTTGATCATGAAACCGCAGGAGCCGCAGATCCCCTCGCGACAGTCGTGCTCGAAGGCCACGGGCTCGATGCCCCGCTCGGCGAGCTGCTCGTTCAGGACGTCCAGCATCTCCAGGAACGAGGCGTGATCGCTGACGCCCTTGACCTCGTATTGCTCCATGCGCCCCTCGTCCGCGGGGCTCTTCTGTCGCCAGACGTGGAGGGTCAGGTTCATCACTTGTAGCTCCTTTGGCTGGGCTTTACGAACTCGAAGTCGAGCGGCTCCTTGTGCAGGGTCGGAGACTTGCCCACCCCGTTCCACTCCCAGGCCGCGGCGTAGGAGTAGTTGGCGTCGTCGCGCAGGGCCTCGCCGTCGGGCGTCTGGTGCTCCTCGCGCAGATGGCCGCCGCATGACTCGTCGCGGTCCAGGGCGTCGATGCACATCAGCTCGGCCAGCTCGAAGTAGTCGGCCACCCGGCCGGCCTTCTCGAGCTCCTGGTTGAGCTGGTTGGCGCCGCCCAGGATCCGCAGGTTGCTCCAGAACTCCTCGCGCAGGGCCGGGATCAGCTCCAGCGCCTTCTTCAGACCCGCGGCGTTGCGGGCGATGCCGCAGTAGTCCCAGACGATCCGGCCGAGCTCACGATGGAAGGAATCCGCGCTCCGCTTGCCGTTGATCGAGACCAGCCGGTTGATCCGCTCGGTGACGTCGGCCTCGGTCCCCTGGAAGGCGGGCGTGTCGGTCGAGAGAGCCGCTCCCAGGTGGCCCGCGAGGTAGTCGCCGATCGTGTAGGGGATGACGAAGTAGCCGTCCGCCAGGCCCTGCATCAGCGCGCTCGCCCCCAGGCGGTTGGCGCCGTGGTCGGAGAAATTCGCCTCGCCCGTGGCATAGAGGCCCGTGACGTTGGTCATCAGGTTGTAGTCCACCCACAGGCCGCCCATGGTGTAGTGGGGCGCCGGGTAGATCCGCATGGGCACCTTGTACGGGTCTTCGCCGGTGATCTTCTCGTACATTTCGAACAGGTTGCCGTAGCGCTCCTCGATGGCCTTGGCTCCCAGCCGCTTGATGGAATCCGCGAAGTCGAGATAGACGCCGTTCTTCTGGGGACCGACCCCGAGCCCCTCGTCGACCACCGTCTTGATGTTGCGGGCCGCCACGTCGCGCGGCACCAGGTTGCCGAAGCTCGGGTACCGGCGCTCCAGGAAGTAGTCGCGGTCGCTCTCCGGGATCTGGTCGGGCGAGCGGGTCTCCTTCGGGTTCTTGGGCACCCAGACCCGGCCGTCGTTGCGCAGCGACTCGCTCATCAGCGTGAGCTTCGACTGGTAGTCGCCCGAGGCCGGGATGCAGGTCGGGTGAATCTGGGTGAAGCACGGGTTGGCGAACAGCGCTCCCCGCCGGTGAGCGCGCCAGGCGGCCGTGACGTTCGATCCCTTGGCGTTGGTCGAGAGGAAGAAGACGTTGCTGTAGCCGCCGGTCGCGAGGACCACGGCGTGGCCCGCATGGCGGTCGATCGTCCCCGTCACCATGTCGCGGGTGATGATGCCCACGGCGCGGCCGTTGTCCACCACCACGTCGAGCATCTCGGTGCGCGGGAACATCTTCACCTTGCCCGTCGCGACCTCCTTTTCCAGGGCCTGGTAGGCGCCCAGGAGGAGCTGCTGGCCGGTCTGGCCGCGGGCGTAGAAGGTCCGGGAGACCTGTGCGC
>CAXTNS010000394.1:0-6634 GCA_964245465.1 uncultured Thermoanaerobaculia bacterium | reverse complement strand
CACCGCGTCGCCGGGCTGGAGGCCGAGGGCGCGAAGGCCGAGGATCAGGGCGTCGGTGCCGTTGGCGAGGCCGGCGCAGGCCTCGACGCCGAGCCAGGCGGCGAAGGCGGTTTCGAACTCCTTGACCTCGGGGCCGAGGACGAAGGAGGACTGGTCGAGGATGCGCTGCCAGCGGGCGTCAAGGTCCTGGGCGATGCGCCTACGGACGCGGCTCAGATCGAGGATGGGAACGTTCACGGGGCGGCATTGTATCCGTTCTACCGCAGCGGATGCCGCGTCCAGGGGGTCTCGTAGACCACGATCTCGTCCCCCCCCATGGTGACGTTGTTCTGGATCGGCAAGACGTGCACCGGCCGGAACCGGGGGTCCTGGGCAAGGCTCGGGAACCAGGAGGGGAAGACCACCAGGTAATCCGGCTGCCGGCGGGCCATGGCGGCGAACAGGGCCTCGCTCCAGGGCACCCCGGCGGCCGTGGCGCGGCCGATCTCGCGACCGATCTCGGGCGTCGCGATGCTCGCGAGGTCGATCACCCGGTTGGGGAGGAAATACCTGATCGCTCCGATGTCGTTGACCGCGATCGAAGCCTCCGGAGGCAGGCGGGGGCCGAGCCAGCGAGCGATGGCGACGTCGCTCTCCTCGACGTTGGCGACGTTCTGGACGTAGAGCCGCTCCCCCTGGACGAAGTTGAAGAGGGTGGGCGCGAGGAGCACGGCGGCACCCACGGTCCCCAGCCCTCCTCGCAAGGCGCGGGACCGCAGGCGCGCCGCGAGAGCGGAAAGAGCCGGCTCCAGGCCCAGGACGCCGAGGACGATCAGCACCGGGAACAGGGGGAAGTAGTAGCGGCCGAAGTTGCCCAGCATCTTGGTGGGCCCGGGGGTGAGCACGGAGTAGGCGAGCGGCAGCCCGAAGAGCCACAGGGCCGGCAGCAGGCCGCGGTCACGGCTCCCGCCGAGACGAGAGGCGAGAGAGACCGTGCCCGAGCCGGCCAGGAGCGTCATCCAGGGCTGGGGCCGGAAGAAGAGGTTGAGCACGTTGGCGAGGTACCGGAAGTCCGGCAGCAGGTGGCGGACCTCGCCGCCGCCCTTGGCCGCGTAGGTGGTGGGCAGGACGGAATCGCCCGCCCACGCGTAAAAAAGAATGGGGCCGGCGAGAGCGCAGGCGGCGAGCGCCGCGCCCCTGAGCAGGACCGCCGCCGAAGGACGGCGCTCGAACGAGAGGATGCGGTCGAGCACGGCGAGCAGCAGGAGCAGGATCCCTTCCGGCCGGGCCAGCACGGCCACGGCCAGCACGGCAAGAGAGAGAGGCGGCCTGGCCGGATCAGCCCGTTCCCGCAGGTGCAGGACCATCCCCCACAGCGAGAGCAGGATGAAGAGAGGGATCTCCATGCCCGACAGGGCGGACCAGACGAGCCAGCTCGTCGCCAGGGTGAGGGCCGCGGCCAGGGCGGAGAGACTCCGCGGGAGGTCCAGCTCCCGGGCGAGGCGCCAGGTGGCGTCGATGCCGGCGAGGTACAGGCCGGTGCCCAGCAGCTTGGTCCAGAAGGCCACGCCGCCCGGCAGGAGGAAGAGCAGGGCCAGGAGCGCCGTCCAGAGCGGCGCGGTGGAACCGGTGACCAGCTCGCCGGGGTTGTAGGAGAGCCCGACGCCGTTGGCGAGATTGCGCGCGAACTGGAGGTGGATCCAACTGTCGTCCAACGGGAAGCCGAGCCCTCCCCGCAGCCGCGCGGTCTCGGCCAGGAGATACCGCAGGCAGGCCGTGGCGCCGGCCAGGAGCAGCAGCAGCCGAAGAGGGAGCCTCTTCATGATGGGAAGCGAAGCATACACAACTGAGAAAGTCGTTTATCATCACCGGTCCCATGACTCTCCAGATTCTCGAACGTCGGCGCCGGCGAGCGGCGCGGATCGCCCTGTACGGCAGTCTCCTGCTGGTGGCGGGGCTCACCTGGGCCGCCGTCTCCTACCTCAGCCGGCCGCTCCGGACGCGTCCGGCCGAGCAGTGGCTGAACCGCGACTACCTGAACCTGCCGGAGGTGAAGCTGCTCCAGGAGTACGTGCGGATCGACACCAGCGAGGAGACCGGCGACGAGCTGGCGGGAGCCCGGTTCCTGGCCCGGCAGCTCGAGGCGGCGGGAATCCCCACCCGCATCGAGCCGGTGGGGCCAAGGAAGGCGAACCTCTACGCCTGGCTGGACGGCGAGGACCCGCGTCCCCTGGTCCTGCACAACCACATCGACGTCTCGGAGGTCGAGCCCAGGGACTGGTTCGTGCCGCCATTCGAGGCGCGCATCGAGCTGCCCTGGATCTACGGCCGCGGCGTGTTCGACATGAAGAGCGTGGCCATCGCCCAGATGCTGGCGATGATCGAGCTCAAGAAGAGCGGCGTGCCGCTCAAGCGCTCGGTGCTCTTCCTGGCGACCAGCAGCGAGGAAAGGGGCAGCCGCCTGGGAGTGCGCCGCCTGATCCAGCTCAACCCCCGGCTGGTCCGCAACTTCTGGGCGGTGTTGACCGAGGGCGGCGTGGTCGAGGCGCGCTCGCGAGACGACATCAAGTTCTGGGGCACGGAGTTCGCGCAGAAGCGCTACGCCGACCTGATCGTCTGCAGCGAGAGCCGGGAGCCGCTCGAGAATCTCCGCCAGATGCTGCTCGACATCGGCCCCACGGAGACCGACCTGCGGCTCACGCCCGAGGTCAGGGCCGTGCTCCAGGCGTACGCCCCCACCCGCGACCGGGACGAGCTGCGCGACCTGATGGAGAACCCCGAGAAGGTCCTGGGCGACATCGCCGCGTTCCGCAAGCTGCCGCCCTACGTTCGCTCCATGTTCCGCAGCGAGGCCATGCCATTCCGCGTGACGGAGGCCGCGGGCGGCGGCTACCGGATGATCATCAAGTTCCAGCTCCTGCCCGGCGACGACCTGGAGACCGTGCGCAGGAAGCTGGTGCCGGACTGGATGCTCTTCGGACTGACGGCGCAGCTCGACGAGCCGCCGTCCGCCCGCCGTGGCAGCCCCCTGGACCATCCCGTGCTCAAGGAGATCGAGGAGACGCTCTCGGACCAGTACCCCGGCGTGCCGGCGGGGCCCTACTTCCTGGCCTGGACGGCGACGGACGCCCGCTTCTTCCGCACGCTGGGAGTGCCCGCCTACGGCTTCTCGCCGTTCCTGATCATGAACACCGACACCCTGGCCGTGGACAAGGCCAACGAGCGGTTTGCCATCCCCGGCTTCGTGGACGGCGTAGAGGTCTACGTCGAGCTGGTGCGGCGCCTGGTGTCTGACACTTAGTGCTAGCGGCCGGTGTCAAATTTTGTCGAGACCAAAACTGAAGCTAAAGAAAACAAAAGACTTACAGACCAATAACCCCTGGCATCGACCCTGCTTTAACAAGCTATCGACACGCCTTGCGGATAGCCCGTAGGCAAAGAGGAACCAGGGGAGGAGACCCGACCATGTTGATGAAAATCCGTAACCGGCAGAAGGGCTTCACGCTGATCGAGCTGCTGATCGTCGTCGCGATCATCGGCATCATCGCGGCCTTGTTGATTCCGAACTTCCTCGACGCTCTGCAGAAGGCCAAGCAGAAGAGGACCGTGGCCGACGCGCGCAACACCGGCACGGCCATGTTCTCTTGGCTGACCGACCAGGTCGGCGCCGCCGCCGCCGGCGCGAACGAAATCGACCTGAACGCCACGAACTACGGCTCCTCGAAGTCGGCTTCGGACCTCACCACGCTGCTCGTCCCGCAGTACCTCCAGTCCGTCCCGGACAAGGACGGCTGGAAGCATACCTACCGTTACTGGCTCAAGACCGGCACCAGCGTCCTCGACAAGCAGGTCATGGCCATCGCCTCCGGCGGCCGCAACACCTGCTCGTGCACGAAGTATACGGTGGGCCCCTTCGAGCCGACCGACTACGACCAGGACATCGTCTGGGCCGACGGCTTCTTCGTCCGTTGGCCCGAGAAGCCGGGCACGACCACGACCACGACCCCGTAACACCAGCACGATCCGTAGTTTCCCCCCAGGGGGCCGCGATGGATGGCGGCCCCCTTTTTGTCATCTCAAGACGGAGCTCGATGCGCCCGCGTCGCCTGATCTTCCTCGCTCTCCTCCTGGTCCTTCTGCCACCCGTATCCGGGTCCGGGGCTCCCCGCCTGTCCGAAGCGGCGGGCTGGCTCCAGCAGTACCTCCGCATCGATACGTCGAACCCGCCAGGCCATGAAGAGAGAGGCGCGGCCATCCTGGCCCCCAACCACCGGCCAGAGGGCATCAACTCCCGCGTCCACACCTCGCCCCCGGGCCGGGCCAGCCTGTACGCCCGCCTGTCCTCCCCGCGGAGCGGCGGGCGTGCCGTCCTGCTGCTGCACCACGTCGACGTGGTCCCGGCCGGCCCCGGCTGGACCGTCCCCCCCTTCGCGGGCCAGGTGCGCGACGGCTACCTCTGGGGGCGCGGCGCCCTGGACGACAAGAGCCTCGGCATCGTCCAACTCGCCGCTCTGGTCGATCTGAAGCGCCGCCAGACCGTGCTGGAGCGCGATGTCGTCCTGCTGGCCGTGGCGGACGAGGAGAGCGGAGGCGGCGAGGGCACGGCCTGGCTCCTCGCCCAGCACCCCGAGCTCTTCCAGGGGGTCGAAGGCGTGATCGGCGAGGGCGGCCGCAGCCAGGTGACCCCCAAGGGCAAGCTCCTCTGGTGGAGCGTCGAGGTGTCCCAGAAGCGGCCCCTCTGGCTCGAGGTGGCCACCTCTGGCCGGGGCGGGCACGGCTCGGGGCTCAACCCGGACAGCGCCAACCACCAGCTCGTGCTGGGGCTGGCCCGGCTGCTGGCGCCTCCCCCCCGGTGGCGGGTCTCCCCGCCGGTCCGGGCCTACAGCAAGGCCCTGGCGCCGCACCAGAACGACCACTGGCGCCGCGTCTTCTCGAACGTCGACGCCGTCATCACGGAGAAGGGGCCCAAGGAGTTCCTGATGCCGGGCATGGCGAACCTGTTCATCGACACTGTGCAGGCCACCGTCCTGCGCGGCGGCGAGCGGATCAACGTCATCCCCGAACGGGCCTGGGCGCGGCTCGACGTCCGGCTCCTGCCGGACACGGACTCGGCGGCTTTCCTCGCGGAAATCAAGCGCCGGCTGGGTCCCGGCTTCACTGTGAAGGTGCTGGTGACCTCGCCGCCGGCCGCCCCCTCCCCGGCCTCCGGGCGGCTCTACGGCGCCCTGGAGAGCGTCCTCGGCCGCGAGGCGCCCGTGATCCCCACCTTCATCCCGGGCTTCACCGACTCTCGCTTCTTCCGCGAGCGGGGGACCCCGGCCTACGGCGTCTCTCCCTTCAAACTCGGTCCCGAAGACTCGCGGGGCATCCACGGGCCCGACGAGCGCATCCCGCTGGCCGAGATCGACCGCGGGGTAGAAAGGATGCGCCGGATCCTGTCCTCCTACGCCAGACCCGGGGCCGGTGACACGCGATGCCCCGGAGCTGACGTTCTTTGTCACAAAGAGCTATAGCCAAGGGAAAAAATGCTTTTGTTTTCAAGGGGTTATGAGGACAGCCGATCTGGCACGTGCCTTGCCCTAACCGTCCTGTGATCTTTGAGGAGGGCTTGGGGCATGAGGCGCAGACCCGGGAGCGCACAGAAGGGCTTTACCCTGATCGAGCTGTTGATCGTCATCGCCATCATCGGCATCCTCGCGTCGGTGCTGATTCCGAACCTGCTGGACGCGCTGCAGAAGGCCAAGCAGAAGAGGACCGTGGCCGACATGCGGATCACCGGTACGGCCATGTTCTCGTGGCTCTCCGACCAGGTGGGGGCGTCCGCGGCCGGTGCCAATTCGACGATCGACCTGGGCACCTACAAGGCGGTCGATCTCACGGCCTTACGCAGCGCCCTCGTGCCGCAGTACATCGAGCACGTGCCGGAGCGAGACGGTTGGCGCTTCGACTACACGTACTGGTTGAACATCACGAGTGCGGCCCAGTCGCAGCACGTGATGGCCATCGGCAGCGGCGGCCGGGACAAGAGCACCGTCGCGGGCAAGTACACTTCGGGCTCGTTCGATCCGACCGACTACGATCAGGACATCGTCTGGGCAGATGGATTCTTCGTGCGCTGGCCCCAGAAGTAGCTTCGCTCGGTCCATGCGGCGATAGAATCCCGAGCGAATGCGCCGCTGGAACTCCGTCTTCGCGCCAGTCCTGCTCGGGGCGGGCTGGCTCTTTTGCCTGTTTGGCCGCCTGCTGTCGCCCGCCCTGGCGATGGCCAATCGTGACATCCCGATCTTCCACCTTCCCTTGCGGTCCGCCTTCCGGGACCTCGCGGCGCATGGGTTGCCAGTGTGGAACCCCTGGCTGCACGGCGGCCAGCCCGTCCTGTCGAACCCGAGCTACGGCGCCTTCTACCCTCCGAGCTGGCTGGTCTTCCTGGTCTCGCCCGCCTACGCGCTCAACCTCATGGTGCTGTTCCACGGGGTGGTCGCTTTCGCGGGAGCCTGCCGGCTCGCGCGCCACTTCGGCTGCGGCCGGCCGGCAGCGGCGCTGGCCGCAGTGGGCTACACCGGGTGCTCTTCGTTCCTCTCCCTGCTGAGCGCCTACACCCTGTTCGGCAGCATGGCCTGGTTCCCGTGGGTGGTGGCGTGGGGGGACGAGGCGC
>CAXTNS010000393.1:1069-6638 GCA_964245465.1 uncultured Thermoanaerobaculia bacterium | reverse complement strand
CCGGAGAGAACGGCTGCCGTCGCTCGCACGCAGTCCCCTCCTCGACAGCATTTCCCAGGCGCACCCCGACGACATGCTGATGCGCTCCTACTCCGGGCACCGTTCGCCCGAAGGCCTGGGCCCCTCGGACCGCGCGCGGGCGGACGGTTATCGTCCGGGCATCGGCGAGAACATCGTCGAGCAGCGTTTCTCCGCCGAGGAGGCCTTGGACGCCTGGCTCAAGAGCCCGAGCCACCGCAAGAACCTCCTCGATCCCAACTGCCGCGAGCTCGGCCTGGGTCTCGCCATCGGCGAAGGCTACGACGCGGCGCCCGGAGGCTATCGGGTCATCTGGGTCCAGAGCGTCGGAAGGGGGAACTGAGATTCCAGCAAGAAACAGGTCTTTTGGGGATTGAGAACGGGAAACTTTTCGGCCGCTCTTCGTATAACGGGGATGCCCGCCTCGATCCGCGCCCTGACCGGCACCGCCGGGATCTTCTTCCTTCTGCTCTCGACCGCTCCGCTGGCTGCCGCCGGCATGCCGCCCGTCGGCCCGCCGCTGGCGGTGCCGCGAGCCGCCGGCAAGATCACCGTGGACGGCCGGCTCGACGACGCGGCCTGGCAGCAGGCGGCCGTCCTCGACACCTTCTTCGAGACCTATCCGGCCGACAACACCGAGCCCAAGGCGAAGACGGTGGTCTACCTGACCTACGACGACCACGACTTCTACGTCGGCATCCACGCCTTCGACCCTGAGCCCGGGAAGATCCGCGCGCCGTTCGTCCAGCGGGACAACGTGGTGGGCACCGACGACAACGTCGCCGTGTTCCTCGACACCCGGAACGACCGCCGCTCGGCGGTCGAGCTGCGCGTCAATCCCCGGGGCAACCAGGCGGACGCGATCTACAACGACAGCACCTCGAACGAGGATTTCTCCCCGGACTTCTTCTATGACACGGCGGGGCAGATCACCGGCGACGGCTGGACGGCCGAGATGCGGATCCCCCTGTCCTCGCTGCGCTACCCCAAGCTGGCGGAGAACCGCTGGGGCATCCTGGTGTGGCGCAACTACCCGCGCGACCAGCGCTACGCCTTCCACAGCAGCCCGATCGCCCGCGGCAGCAACTGCTGGATCTGCCAGGCGCGCGAGCTCACCGGCCTGACCGGTCTGCCCGGCGGCGGCCATTTCGTGGTGGCGCCCTACGTCACGGGCCAGAGCCTGAGCGAGCCCAGGGCCGGGCTCGGCTCGCCGCTCGTGGACCAGGATCCCGAAGCCGACGCCGGGCTCGACGTCAAGTGGACGCCGACCGCGAGCAACGCCCTCGACCTCACCCTCAACCCCGACTTCTCACAGGTGGAATCCGACGTCGGCCAGATCGCCGTCAACAACCAGTTCGCCATCTTTTTCCCTGAGAAGCGCCCTTTCTTCCTCGAGGGGCTGGACCTCTTCGACACTCCGATCTCGGCGGTCTACACGCGTACCATCACCGATCCGAGGTGGGGTATCCGCGACACCGGCAAGCTGGGCAGCACGACGTTCACCGTGCTGCTCACGGAAGACCAGGGGGGCGGCAGCGTCATCATCCCGGGCCCTACCGGCAACGATCTCGCGCCGCAGGACTTCTCCTCCCAGGTGCTGGTGGGCAGCCTGCGGCGGGACTTCGGCGCCTCCTATCTCGGCATGCTCGTCACCGCCCGCGAGAACGACGAAGGCGGCGGCTACAACCGGGTCGCCGGCCCCGATTTCCTCTGGCGGCGGAGCGAGACCGACCAGATGACGGGGCAGCTCCTGGTGAGCGACACCCAGACCCCGAACCGCCCCGATCTCGATCCCACCTGGGACGGCCGCCAGCTCACCTCCCATGCCGGCCACCTGGAGTGGCTGCACACCGGCCGCGACTGGACCTGGCGGGCCACCGTGCAGGACTTCGGCGAGGACTTCCGTGCGGACGAGGGGTTCGTGCCGCAGGTCGGCTTCCGCCTCGGCCGCTACGCGCTCTACCGCAACTTCTATCCGCAGCAGGGCCTGTTCCGGCGCGTCCAGCCCTACGGCATCGTGCGCTACGTCGAAAGCCCTGATGGCGAGCTGATCAGGCGCCAGACCAACCCGGGCGTCCAGCTCCAGGGGCAACGCAACCTGGCGGCCGGCGTCGATCTCGCGGTGCGCGAGCAGGTGCGGGTCGGTCGCCAGGTCCTCGAGCGCAGCAACGTCAACTACTATTTCCAGCTCGATCCGGGTCGCCGCGTCTCCCGCATCGGCTTCAGCGGCGTGCTGGGCGACTCGATCGACTTCGCCAACCAACGGGTGGGCCAGGGAGGCACCTTCAGCGTCCTGGGCACCCTCAAGCCCACCGACCACCTGGCGCTCGACTTCAACGCCGACCGCCAGTGGCTCGACGTCAATGCCGGCGGCGGCCTGGAGGGGCGTCTCTTCACGGCTCAGATCGAGCGCCTGAAGGCCACCTACAACTTCACGGCCCGCTCCTTCCTGCGGGTCATCGGCGAGTACCTCGACGTCAACCGCGACCCGCGCCTCTACACCTTCCCCGTGAGCGCCGACAGCGGCTCGTTCGCGGGCTCGGTCCTGTTCGCCTATCAGATCAACTGGCAGACGGTGCTCTTCGTGGGGTATGCCGACGACCGGCTTCAGGACAACCTCGGGGACCTGCGGCCAGCGGACCGCGTAGTATTCGTGAAGATCTCTTATGCCTTCCAGCGGTGATTGAAAGGAGACCCAGTCCGTGAGAACGCTCCACCAACGCCTCTTCGTCCTCACTCTCGCCGCCGTTGTCGTCATGACCGCCGTCCCGGCGCTGGCCGCTCCGCCTGCCCCTCCCGCCGTCAACGCACAGGACCGCGCCGCCATCATCGACGACATCGCGGCCGCTCTGAACGACGTCTATGTCTTCCCCGAGACCGCGAAGAAGATGGAAGAGCACATACGGCGCCAGCTCAAGAGCGGCGCCTACGACAAGCTCGGGACGCTGGACGCCTTTACGCAGAAGCTGACCGAGGATCTCCAGTCGGTCAGCCACGACCTGCACCTGGGCGTGGGGTGGGACCCCGAGCCGCCCGCCGGGGAGACGGGCGGACCGACCCCCGAGGAGCGGCAGGCGCGCTTCGAGGCCCAGTTGCGGCGCGACAACTACTGTTTCCGCAAGGTCGAGCGGCTGGCCGGCAACGTCGGCTATCTCAAGCTCGACTGCTTCGCGCAGGCTGATCTTGGCGGCAGCACGGCGGTGGCGGCGATGGGCTTCCTGGCCGGCAGCGACGCGCTGATCTTCGACCTCAGAGACAACGGCGGCGGCAGCCCCAGCATGATCCAGCTCCTCACCAGCTATCTGATGGCCGGCGAGCCGACCCATCTCAACAGCTTCTACATCCGCAAGGGCGACAAAACCGAGCAGTTCTGGACGAACGCGTGGGTGCCCGGCACGCGCCTGCCCAACGTGCCGGTCTTCGTCCTCACCAGCGGCCGCACGTTCTCGGCCGCCGAGGAGTTCACCTACAACCTGAAGAACCTGAAGCGCGCCACCCTGGTCGGAGAGACCACCGGCGGCGGCGCCCATCCCGTGGACCTCCACCGGGTCAAAGGCTACCCCGTGGCCATGCGCCTCCCCTTCGGGCGGGCGATCAACCCGATCAGCGGCACCAACTGGGAGGGGACCGGCGTCGAGCCGGACGTCAAGGTGCCGGCCCCGGAGGCGCTCGAGGTGGCGCACGCGCGCGCCCTCGCCGCCGTGGCGGAGAAGGCCACCGACCCCGAGCAGAAGGCGTCGTTGGAGTTCGTTCGCGGCGTAATGGAAGACCGGCGCAAGCCCGTCAGCCTCTCCGCCGCCGAGATGCAGGCCTTCGCCGGTACCTATGGTCCGCGCACGATCAGCATGGAAGACGGCGCGCTCTGGTACCAGCGCGGGAAAGGGCGCCGACTGCGGCTCCTGCCGGTCGGCCAGGACCGCTTCCTGGTGGGTGACCTCGAAGACTTCCGCATCCGTTTCGAGCGCGACGCCGGAGGCAGCGTCGCGCGCTTGGTCGGCCTCTACCCGGACGGCAGCGAGGAGGCGCACGCCCGTGGCGGTGAGTAGCTCATCCTGAAATACTTGATCTCAGTCCGTCATTAAGAGATGAGGTCACCAAATAAGGGAGAGCCTCGTTCAGAGAGGGATGACTATGCCTCGTTTAGCTCATGGAGCCACGATCACGCTGGACACGTTCCGGGCGGCCACCGCGGAGGTCGCCGAACGGAGCGCGGACGTCAACCTCGCGTTCGCCGCGGCCCTGCCGGCGGACGTTCAGGACTTCGACTTCCTGTTCCCCGCGCTTCAGAAAAAGGCCGCCAACCTGTTGCCCGAATCGCGCGAGACCCGTGACAACCTGGTCCGCCTCGGCCAGACCATGCGCGATACCGGCGACGGCGACAGCGGCGATTCCAAGATCCCCGCCGCCTACACTTATTTCGGCCAGTTCGTGGACCATGACGTCACGCTCGAGACCTCTTCCGCGACGGCGGACCAGCTCATCGCTCCCGGCCTTGTTCCGCTGCCGCTGGACGAGATCCGGACCCGCATCCGCAACCTGCGGACGGCGACCCTGGACCTGGACAGCGTCTACGGCTTCCCGGCGCCGCGCAACGGAGCGAAGATGCGGCTCGGTGCCGTCACCAGCCTCAACGGCACGGAGAAGCCCCTGCTGCGGCCTCCGGGCAAGGGGAACCTCAACGACGTGCCCCGCGAGCCGCGGAGCCCCGACATCGAGCACGACCGCGCGGCCCTGATCGGCGATCCCCGCAACGACGAGAACCTCGTCATCGCCCAGCTCCAGGTCGCCTTCCTGCGCGCTCACAACATTCTGGTCAACCAGGGCCAGACGTTCGAACAGGCCCGCAAGACCCTGCGCCAGCACCACCAGCACATCGTGGTCAACGATTTCCTGCCGCGGGTTTGCGATCCGGCGATCGTGAAGGAGATCCTGCGCAACGGCAACCGCCTCTACAATGCCCTCGCCGAGCCCTTCTTCCTGCCCCTGGAATACACCGTGGCCGCCTATCGCTTCGGCCACAGCATGATCCGGGCGGATTACGACTTCAATCTCAATTTCAACAAGAGCGGTGAGCCGAACACCTTCCCCGCCACTCTGGGGCTCCTCTTCACCTTCACCGCCCTGAGCGGCAGCCTCGGACCCGGACCGGGCACCGACACCCTGCCCGACAACTGGATCATCCAGTGGGAGAATTTCGTCGACGTCGGCGGGCCGTTCAACAAGGCGCGCCGCCTCGATCCCAAGCTGGTCGAGCCGCTCTTCCAACTCCAGGACGTCACGGGAGCGCCGGAGCCGGGCGACAAGGGGCGTCTGGCGGTACGGAACCTGCTGCGCGGTTATCTGCTGCGCCTGCCCACCGGACAGGCCGTGGCCAAGGCCGTCAAGGCCCTCTGGAACACCCCGGTGCTCACTCCAGCTCAGCTCCTCAAGGGGGCGGCGAGCGACGATCAGGCCAGGGTGCTTCGCGAATCCGGATTCCACCAGCGCACGCCGCTCTGGTACTACATCCTGGCCGAGGCGAACGTCCTGGGCAACGGCCAGCACCTGGGAC
>CAXTNS010000393.1:0-1059 GCA_964245465.1 uncultured Thermoanaerobaculia bacterium | reverse complement strand
GCGGGCCAAGCTGGGAATGATCGCGGGCGGGCTGCTGGAAGCCGACCCGGCCGAGCGCCAAGGGCAACCGGTTCGAGCTGGCGGACCTGCTGCGTTTCGCCGCGGTCCTGCCGAGCGGGAAGCCCTCGAAGAAGGGGGATCCGGACAAGGGCCTCGGCCTCTGATTCCTCGGGCAGGTGTTGGATCCCGGGAAGGGGCCATCTGGCGCCTTCCCGGGAGAAATGCGGCCCTGAGCGCAAAGGGGTCCCCGGCCGCGGCTCGACAGGGGCGTAGGGACGGGCCCAGCGAGGCCGCCTTGGGCGGGGCTGTTCTTTTGACGGGACCAAGCCCCGGCAGTTATACTCTTGGTATGAAAACAGCGGTTTCCATTCCCGACGAGGTGTTCGAAGAGGCCGAGCGCCTCGCGAAGGAGTTGCAGACCTCACGCAGCCAGCTCTACAGCCGCGCGCTGCAAGAGTTCGTGGCCCGGCATACCCCCAATCGCCTGACAGAAGCGATGAATCGTGTGATCGATGAAGTCGGAGTCGAGATCGACGAGTTCAGCCAGAGAGCCTCCCACCAGGTGTTGGAGCAAGTCGACGGGTGATCAGCCAGGGCGAGGTCTGGTGGGCCGACTTGGGAGAACCCACTGGATCGGGTCCTGGGTATCGGCGGCCCGTCGTGGTCGTGCAGTGCGATGCGCTGAATGAAAGCCGGATCGGCACAGTCGTCTGCATCCCTCTGACGAGTAACTTGAAGTGGGCAGACGCACCGGGCAACGTGCCGTTGACGGCTGGAGTAACCGGCCTTCCGAAGGACTCCGTCGCGAACGTCTCGCTGATTGTCGCTATCGACCGTCGACAGCTCACCGAATGCGTCGGGAAACTGCCGCGGCGCCAGTTAGACTTGGTGCTCGCAGGTATCGACACCATACTCGGGCGATAGATTGCCCATGAAACTGAAGCCTACCCATACCTGGAGAAGGAAGATCCAGGCAGCCCTGGCGTAGGCGGTGCCTAGTGGTCTGTCAATCCAGAATTGACGTGTTGTAGGGGCGGCCCCATGTGGCCGCCCTGGGGT
>CAXTNS010000392.1:0-6651 GCA_964245465.1 uncultured Thermoanaerobaculia bacterium | reverse complement strand
GTGGCGCGCTTGACCTCGAACCCCGTTTCATCGCTCGAATTGTCCGTCCAACTGAGGTTGACCTGAGAGCTGGAGGCCACCGTCGCGCTCAATCCGCTGGGAGCGTTCGGAGCGTCCCCTGTCGTCGTTACGGTGGCGGAGGAACTGAACGGAGAGTCATACGAATCCGAAGTCCCCTCGGCCTTGACCTTATAGTAATACGTCGTCCCTGCGTACAGCCCCGTGCTGTTATAGCTCGTCGCAGCGGCTCCCGACACATACTTGTAGACAGCGCCCGAAAACGAGCTGTTCGTGGCATACGTGACCGTATAACCCATGATCGCGGTATTGCTTCCGTTGCCCGTCCAAGTGACGTTGACCGAGCTGCTCGAGGTGGCGGTCGCGGTCACGCCGGAGGGCGCGGTGGTGGCGCTTGCAACCGTGGTCCACGCCGAATCCGGGTTTCCTTCCGCTTTGATCTTGTAGTAATACGTCGTCGCCGCGCTTCGTCCCGTGTGGGAGTAGCTGGTCGTATTGACTCCACCCGCGTACGTGTACGTCGGGCTCGTCAATCCGCTGTTCGTGTCCCAGGCAAATGTATAACCTGTCTCACTCCCGGAATTATCCGTCCATGTCAGATTGATCTGGCTGCTCGACACTCCGGTGGCCACCAGGTTGCTAGGGGCAGTCGTTGCCAAGGCTTCGGCTTGAAAGCAGAAACAGGCCACCAGGGCCAACGACAGACACTTTTCGAAAAACGCGTTCATAAATACCTCCATCTTCTCGTCGCGCTGGCTGTGCATCCAGCTTTGACGAATCATTTTCTTAACGGCACAGATCTAATGCAAATGCCGTACCGAAGAAATGAGATTTGCGATGGGAGGAGGCGGAATGATTCTTTTTTAATCTGGTGGGTTCAGGTTTTCACTCAGCTCCGGGAAGACCTTACCGACCTTGTTGAGCAGGTATTCGCCGTAGGTGCCCTGAAAGGCATGGATGTTGGCATGGTCCCAGCGTTCGTCCTGATCGCTGGGGGGAGCCTCCACGCCCGGAAGATCGATCGGCTGCACCCGCGTGAAGAAACCCGGATCGAAAAAGAACGGAAATGAGAGCCGGTCCCGCGGGGCGGGGTTGCGCACGCGGTGGGGCGTGGAGCGGAAGACTCCCCGGGTCATGCGGTCCAGCATGTCTCCGATGTTGCAGACGAACGAGCCCGGCACCGGCGGAGCGGCCACCCAGCCCGACCGCGACCGCACCTCCAGCCCGCCGGCATCGTCCTGGAGCAGGATCGTCAACAGACCGTAATCCGTGTGCTCGCCCACGCCCCAGAGCGACGGATCGGGCGGCGGCGGATAGTTGAAGATTCGAAACAGGGTCAACGGCTCGCCCGTGTATCGATCGGCGAAATAGGACTCTTCGAGACCCAGGCTCAGGGCCAGCCCGGCCATGAGGCGATGCCCCAACCGCGTCAGCGCCGCCATGTACTCCAGGACGGCCTCGCGGAGGCCCGCCGGCTCGGCTGGGAAGAGATTGGGGCCGTGCATGGGCGTGCCGGCCCGGACCAGCGGGTGGTCCGGAGGCAGCTCCGTTCCGAAGTACAGGCCTTCCTTCTGGTCGGGTTTGCCGGACGTCAGCTCGTCCCCCACGCGGAAGTACCCGCGCCAGGCCCGTCCTCCCAAAGCCATGCGGATGCGCAGCTTGGCATCCACGTCCTGGGCGAAGAACTCCCGGCTGAGCTCGCGCAGCCGCGCCTGCGGGCCCTCGTCCACGCCGTGCCCGACGACGTAGAAGAACCCGCTCTCCCGGCACGCCCTCCCGAGCCGCTCGGCGACCGCCGATTGACGGGATGTACCGGCCACCAGCTCACTCACGTCAACGATGGGAACGTCTGAAAACTCTCGCGCCGGCCTCATGGAAACCGGATCGTAGCACGGGCTAGGCCGCTCTTTCCTGCGCAACGTCCCAGACCAGGTCCGCCACTCCCTCTCGAACGCCGGTCAACTCCCAGCGCCAGATCCCCTGGACGTTTTCGGCAACCACTTGGATCGGTTTGGAATGCGAGCGAAGGTCCTTGCATCCCTTGCAATTTCCAGGATCTTTGGGATGCCAGTACAACACCGGAGCCGAGGTGACGGCGTAGCCAAGCGCAAGGTACTGGCTCAAGTCGAGCTCGTACGTGAGCTTCCGGTAGTGCGCCATGCCCCCTACGCTGGGGGGGCCCAGATGGAAGTGGACGTCGCGGCGCCCCTCGCCGAAACCATTGTAGATCTTCAAACGAAGCGTGTACGCCTCCTTCGGCTTCTTCAGCTCAGGAGTGAACAGGAAGTCCAACTTCGTGCCGCCGGATTGTTCATATTCGGTGGCGAGCTGGCCGGCCTCATTCACATGGCTCAAGCTGGGTTCAAAACAACTGCCACCAAACGCGAGATACCGGATCTTGAAGGGCGACTGGCACTGGTTGTGCCGGGCGAACCACACGGTACGCGTCAGCTCACAGATATTGTCGGTCTCCACTTCACGGTCGTTGTCCTCGCCGAGCTTGAGCCTGAACTTCTGCCGCGGGACAGGCTTCACGGCGATGGCCGTCTTGTAGTGCTCAACCTCGAAGACATGAGGATGGCCGACAGGATCCAGGAGCAGCTCGGTGAGCTCGCCATACCGTTCGTCCCCAGAGTCCTTCGGGGTCAGAATCTCGAAGTGGTCGCCCTCGATGGACTTGTGACTTACAAAAGGTCCCTTCGCCGAGGCTTCACGGACCACGTTGTCACGAAGGCCCCCGAAGCAGTGCACCGGGATCGGCCAACTCAGCTCGCCAGCCTCGCTGGTCTCGGCAGCGCGTTGCGCCACGGTATTGACGATCTCCGCGGTGTCCGGATCGAGAACGCGCAGGGACCGTTCCTGCGGGTTGTCGAAGAACCAGAACAGCCGCGAAGTGATCCGGCGCAGAAATGACAGGGTCGTCGAGCCGTAGTGAGGCGTAGCCAACGTGATGACCTGGCGAATCGGTTCCAACTGGCGCCCGCAGCCCCTGGTGAGCATGTGCGCGATGTAGGCATGGATGACCAGCCCGCCCTGGCTGTGACCGATCAGCGTGATCTCACGGTCCCAGAACTTTTTGGAATCCAGGTGCTCCCTCAGTTTTTCGGCCACCTCCTTGAGGCGCGGGATTCGCTGAAGCGGGTTGAAGTTGAACCGTGGCGTCGGATAGCTGAAGCAATCGAATTCGAAACGGGAAGTGATGGCCTCGTCCTTGCGCAACAAGGCCAGCAGAGGGGCCCAGCAATCCGGTGAGCTGCCGAACCCATGGACGAACACGATGACACCCTTGGAGGAATCGTCCTGCATGCTCACCATAATACTCCTGCCGTACGCCGCAATCAGAGACCGAGCACCCTCTTGATGGCCCACGTGACCAGCTCCGGCTCGGACTCCTGGATCCTATGACCGCTGCGGTTCGTGATCACGAGCGCCCCGTTCGAGACGTCGATGGCCAGCTTGGAGAGATGCTCCATGCGCTGCTTTCCCATAACCATCAGCATCTCGGGAGGCAGCTCATACTTGGCTCCCATGAGGATGACGACCGGGATGTCCGGCAGAGGCGCGAGAGCACGGTATTCCTCCCATCCGCCCTTGGTCAGTTGCTCCGCCACCTCCGCCTCGGCACGGATCGCCGGAGGCGCTTGCGCAAGCGGTCCCCACACGGCCTTCTCAAAGGCGTTCAGGCCCGCCTCGCCTTGGCCAAGCGCGGTCCAGATCGCCAGTTGATCAGCACGAGTCTGGGTAAAATCCGTGGGGTCCACGTAGACCAGGCCCGCGACCTCGCTCGGATACAGGCCGGCAAACATGCGGATGAGAGGCCCTCCGATCGAATGTCCCACGAGCACGTAAGGAGGCTTGATCCCGGCGTTCTGGAGAAGGGTGCGGAGCTGTGCCGCGACATGCTGATGCGTTGGCCGGGCGTCATCCGGATCAGATCGTCCAAGGCCCGCGCGGTCGTAGGACACGGAGCGCGCGAACGGGGCCACCTGCGGCTGCACGAGCTTCCAGGCCTCCACGCCCTCCCCAAGCCCGCTCACGAACACGACCGTGGGCTTGCCCTCCCGAGCCTGTCCCTCGACCTGAACGCGAAGCTTGAGCCCGCCCACGTCGATCTTCTGGGGAGTCTCCCGGGCCAAGACCAGCCCGGCGACGAGCAGTCCTATGACGGCGAGCCAAACAACAGTGAGCCGAGCCTCTCTGCCCATGGGGTTCGTCCTCCGGAGCTTTGTCCGGGACCTGGGGTGGCCCGGATGAACGTTCACTGAGGAGTGTCCCGGCAGGCAGACTTATTTCATTCTGGTTGGGCTATGCCGCCTCGCTTATGGGATTATGGTATAATCCATCCCCGTTGCACCGACAGTCCAACAGTCCAGAGGGGGACCGATGAGAAAGCAGAGCTTCTACGGGGTGCTGGCCTGCTTGCTTGCCTACGGGTGGCTGGGGAGCTTCCCCGCGTGGGCCGAGATGTGCACCGTGGACGACGTGCCGGCGGCGACTCTCCTGCTGCCCTACTTCGAAGCCGACCTCGGCAATCCCAACGGCGTGAACACGCTGTTTTCCATCAACAACGCTTCGGCCTTCGCCACGCTGGCTCACGTCACCCTGTGGACCGACCAGTCGATCCCGACCCTCAACTTCGACGTCTACCTGACCGGCTACGACGTGCAGACCGTCAGCCTGCGGGACGTCTTCGCCGGCAACCTGCCCGTGACCGCGGACCTGGGGGCCGATCCGAACGACACCATCAGTCACAAGGGCCGCATCTCCCGGGATACCGACTTTCCGGGGGATTCGCCGCCCTGCTCCGCTCCCTACGCCAACCCCGTGCTGGACAATTTCCGCGTCACCAGCCTGGCGGCCGCCCATACCGGCCGGAATTCCCCCGCCTCCGGCCGCTGCCTGGGCGCCTACCATGACGACAACATCGCCCGCGGCTACGTCACGGTGGACTCCATCACGCGGTGCAACCTGCTGTTCCCCAACTCGGCCAACTATTTCTCGGGCGGCGTCGCGGACGACCGGAACGTCCTCTGGGGGGATTACTTCTACGTCCATCCGGCCGAGAATTTCGCCCAGGGCGAGACGCTGGTGCACATCGAGGCCTGCAACGCCCCGGCGGGCCGCTGCACCCCGTTCACCCCGGGCCGGTACACCTTCTACGGCCGCTACGCCTCGATCGCGGGACAGGACCAGCGCGAGCCGCTGGCCACCGCCTTCGCCACCCGCTTCCTCCTGGACGGCCTCTTCAGCGGCGGCACGGACCTGATCGTCTGGCGCGACTCGAAAACCCTTCCAACCAGCTTTGACGGTCCCTACACGTGCGGCGCGCAGAATCGCCCCTCCTGGTTCCCCCTCAGCCAGGCCGACGTCGTGGCCTTCGACGAGCAGGAAAACCCCCAGGACCTCTGCCAGATCGTAGACGTGACCATTCCCATCAACCCGGCCCCGGTCTGCTTCCCTCTCGAAGCCCAGAGGGTCTCTCTCTCGGGAGGAAACGTCATTGGGGCCGACCCGAACATCTCCGCGACCTCCGGCTGGCTCTACCTCAACCTCAACACCTCCGTAGGGGGAGTCGACTACCCGGTCAACAATTCAAGAATCGCACAGGCCTGGGTGACGACCGTCATGGACGCGGATGGACGGTTCAGCGTGGGATATGACGCGGTGAAGCTGGACAGCGCCTGCGCGCCGAGCACAACGGTGTTCATCCCCTGACCTGCTGATCGGCTACAAACGACTGAACGCTGGGCCGTAGTATCTCTTGAGCCAGTCACACAGCCCTGGCATCCCCGGGAACAACATGCGCTCATTGACATTGTGCTGATCCAGCATATCGCGTATCTCGGATTTCGCTGCTGCGGCGATGACGACCCTGTGCACCAATTCGGGGTGCAATACAATTTTCTCTCTAAAGTACTGGTCATGACTCAATCCCGGACCGTTCATCGCCGATAGTATTCCGAATTGAGCTGCAATCCGGGAATCAATGGACGGAGGCTCAAAGAGCACGCAAACCTCTTTTTTGAGGGCGTCGAACTTTTTGAGGCGTGGGTAGCGCTTACCTAAAAGGCGCACGTCATACACCGCCGCAGGTGCGGAACGTAGTGGCTTGCTTACCTTCCGAGGCAAGACCAGATCGCGAAGAGCTATGGCGTCCACACACCAGATTACACTATCTTTGGAACAGTACTCTCGCTCGGCTGTCGCGAAATGAGCGGCCACCAAGGGGGACACGCTCCAGTCGAGGACTCTCGTAGGAAGACCGTTGTGCTGCGCGACCGACAAGACTTCCCAGTCTGAGTTCTCAGCAAAGGCTCCCCGAGGAGCATACTTCCGAAAGCTCCTCAGAAGGGCACCCTCGACTCGATCTGGAGGGCTTTTAAGCCTTTCAAGGCTCGTCTGGAGAGGCCAGGAGCTGTCAGACATTCCTCGAAACACGTAGGGTGAGCGGAAGTGACCTCCCTGGCCGTCTTGGACTGGAATCAGGTCTGGTCCATGAAGCGCACTCAGCAGACTCCTCCAGTCGTAGACTCGGGTTTCCCTCCACGGAGAGTCAGTGCTTTCGGTCACGGTATCTCCTAACGAGGCTTCGCCTCAGACCGACGAGGTGTAGACATTCTCAGCGTTTCTGGC